>DAOVNI010000019.1 GCA_030630315.1 Phycisphaerae bacterium
GAACAAACCAGGAGTTACCATATTGACCCGCACGTCCGTGCATTGCGCCGAGAGAATCGTTGCAATCAGCAGTTCCAGCGGATTTTTGAAGCGGAGCGCGGTTTTTGCCTGCGGGTATATTTTGTTCAATATCGGCCAAATCTTCTTGACCCTTTCGGCCGCCTCGGCCTTGTCAACCTTAATATTGGTTTTTTTTACTTTTGTTTTTTTTGGCATAGCTGTTATTTAGAAGGAAGTTTTTTCAAAAGTTTTTTTAGTTTCTTGGCAAAAAATATCTCATGGAATCTCATCGGCTCCTGCTGGCCGGGTATATACAATATGCTTACCGGAACGCCGGGTTCATCATACTTGTTTTTCAAAGCAATCGTCGCCGGATAATCGGCAAGTGTTGTATCGGCCTTAATTGCTAAAACACCTTTTTGCTCGATTAGTTTAGCGATGTCTTTGCGGCGGTAAACTATTTTGTCCACCACTTCGCAGTTCCAGCACCAGTCCGCGGTAAACTTAATCAGAACGGGCCTTCCCTCGGCCCTGGCGGTTTCTATCGCGGCGGCATCGTACTTTTGCCATTGAATAAGTTCCTCTGGCGGTGCAGGCAAAAACGCCCATCCTGCCGTAACTGCTAAAACCACGGCGATGATTCTTATGAGCCATTTGCGTGATAGTTTAGTATTGTATGTTACCCAGCCGCCCCACATCCAAACGCAAAAGCCGAGTACCACCGCAAAATACAAGACACTCATTCTGCGTGCTTCGGGCAGCGCTGCAACAAGTTTTACTGCGATAATCAGCAGAACAAATCCAATCCCCTGCTTAAATAATTGCATCCACCGTCCCGCCCTGGGCAAGCGATTCAACAAGCCGGGCATCGAAGTTAGTATTGCGTAAGGCACCGCCATGCCAATTCCGATTACCATAATTGCAAAAGTGCCCAAAGGCAAAGGCTGTCCCTGTGCCCAGGCAAAGGCTGCCGCCAAAATTGCAAAGCTGCAGGGTGTGCTCAATATGGCTGCCAGAAAACCCATTCCGACAGCTCCGGGATAACCTTTACCGGAGCCGGATTTGCCTGCAATCAAAGACGGGACCGTAATCGTGAAGACACCGAACATAAATAGTGCCAGCACGACCAGCAACAGTGCCATCACCGCAACAAAGACCGGACTGCGAAATTGGCCGCCCCACTGCAGCACCGTTCCATAGAAGACCTGCAAAATAATATTGGCCCCCGCAAGACACGCAAAGAACAACAATATTCCAAGACAAAAGGCAAGCCCCATTACAATGGACTGCCTCCTGCCTGCCTTTGCCTGCTCAACAATACGCATCACGATAAGAGGCAGCACCGGCCAGACACAAGGCATAATATTCAGAGACAGACCCGCCAGCAGCGCCAAACCAAGAGCAAACCAAACCGAATAACTTGGGCCTTTAATTATCTCGTCTTCATCGGGAGCAGTTTTGAAACTAATTTCTTTCCAGGAATCGCTCTGACTCCAATCAATCTTCGCCCGCAGTGTTTTCTCGAACGGCCGCAGACAAATCACACTCGTGCAAGCCTGACCGGAAATCTTGACTTCAAGGTCGCCTTCTTCAATTACAGTAGTCTTTGTCGGGCCTCTAACTGCTATGATTGGCACAAAGACGGTGAAATTACCTGCGTAAACTTCGACTTTGCTGCCTACGGAGTCTGTGAAGATTTCCCATTTCGGAAAGACCGCTTCGCCAAAACCAAAATCATCGGATTTAGCTTCAACCTTCAGCTCAAACCCGGCAGCAGACGCAGTTTCCGGCTTCGCATAATAGTGGAGGTCATCAGTCCCTTCGAATATGACCGCTACGCCGCTCTGCCCATCCATTCGAGCGGGCTCGATGCGCGCAGATGAAAACTCCTTTTCGTATCTTGCCAGCTCAACGGACGCTGTAGAAGCTGACCCACTTGCGTTTTCACTCCACGCACCCCCAGTGACTGCAAAAACCAAAACTACCCAAAATATCGCAGCAGATTTTTCCCGCATAGACAATTTAGAGGTAATTGGAATAAAGATAATGTTAACTTTCCGACGGCCCTTGCTGTTCCTTCTACGGTGCTCAGGACAAGTCTTCTTGCTCGGGATTTGGCTGCTCGTCTTTGGCTTGCTCGGCAGCTAACAAATCGCTAACTGTAGGCTTGTCCAGCTCGCCGCCTTTTAGAATCACTTCGACGTCATCGGCATCGAGAGTTTCGTACTTCAGCAGTGCCTTTGCTATTCGTTCGAGTTTATCTTTGTTTGACTCTATCAATTCCTTCGCTTTTTTATATGCCTCATCGGTAATTCTTTTTATTTCCTTATCGATTGTCTCGGCTGTTTTTTCCGAATATTCCTTCTCGCCCGGCATCACATACATCATATCCTTAAGCCCCGCATCCGGCCCGTAACTAATCAGCCCAAGCTCATCACTCATACCCCAGGTCAAAATCATTTGCTTTGCAATATGGGTGGCCTGCTGAATATCCGATTGTGCGCCGCTGGATATATCATCGCAAAATATCTCTTCTGCGATTCGCCCGCCGAAACACACCTGCAAAAGTGCCATACAATATCTCTTTGTATAATGCATACGGTCCTTTTCCGGCAGTGCAAAGGTCGCCCCGCCGTAAGGCCCGCGAGGGATGATGCTGACTTTATGCAGAGGGTCGGCCTCTTTCAGCACGGATTGAATAAAGGCATGCCCGGCCTCATGATAAGCGGTAATTTTTTTGTCATACTCATCGATGACCCTGCTTTTTTGGGCTCTTCCCCATCGCACCTTGTCGCGTGCCTCTTCCAAATCGTCCGTCTCGACGAAGTCTTTATCGGCCATAGTCGCAGCCAGCGCCGCCTCATTGATAATAGCTGCCAGGTCGGCACCGGTAAACATAGGTGTCCCGCGCGCCAGTCTTCCCAGGTCGGCATCCGTGGCTAATTTCACTTTCTTGGCGTGAACCTTCAAAATATCAACTCGGCCTTTCAAATCCGGCAGAGGTACAGTAATTTGCCTGTCGAATCTTCCAGGACGCGTCAATGCATGGTCTAAAATATCCGCCCGGTTCGTCGCCGCTATCACTATTACCTGGTCGTTCGTATCAAACCCGTCCATCTCAACTAAAATCGCATTTAGCGTTTGTTCACGTTCGTCGTGCCCGCCACCGACATAACCGGCGCCGCGTTTGCGACCAATCGCATCAACCTCATCAAGGAAAATGATACAGGGCGAATTCTCCTTGGCCTGCTTGAACAGGTCACGCACACGTGATGCCCCAACACCAACAAACATCTCTACGAAATCGCTGCCCGATATACTGAAGAACGGAACATCAGCCTGGCCCGCTATGGCCTTTGCAAGCAACGTCTTTCCACAGCCGGGCGGGCCTATAAGTAAAACTCCGCGGGGAATACGGCCGCCAAGTCGTTGAAATTTTTTCGGGTTCTTCAGAAATTCGATTATCTCAGCCACTTCTTCCTTTGCTTCCTCGACGCCAGCGACGTCTTCAAATGTAACCTTGACCCGGTCTTTGTCCTGTAAGCGATGTCTGCTTCGACCAAATGACATCAGCATTCCACCGGCTCCGCTGCGAAGATTCCTCGCAAAGAGAAAGTAGAAAATTCCCACCAATATAAGCAGCGGCAAGACCCACTGTATCAGCATAATAAGCCAGATGCGCTGCTCAGCCCAGGTTACTTCCGCCCCGCTTTGGCGCAACATCTCTTCAACCCGCTCACCCATCGCCTCCCGGTTGTAGTTCACCGTGAAGGTTTTGAGCACTTTTTCGTCCCTGCCGACTATCCCCGGCTTAAACTTGCCTCTAATCTCCGTCTCACCAAGCTCGGCACTACGGATGTGCTCATTCTCAACGTAACTGATAAATTCATCCCACCTGATCTCGTCATCACCTCGCAATTGCTGCAGCATCATCCAGCCGCTCAACAGCACAAGGCCAATTATAAGGTAGGTAAACGGCCCCCGCTTATAGCGCGGCAACGGCGGCTTTTTGCCTCCCTGGCCTCGTGGGCCGGGACGTGGTTGAGCTGGCTTTTTGTCTTGACCGTTACTCATAATTTAGCATCTCTCATCTCGCTTCACGCTTCTTACCATTCTCTTTCCATTAATTCTACGATTTTTCTTGCCAGATTGTTTGCGGCAAGGGCTGAGGCATAGTTGAAGCCCTGATTTTGCCACTCCGAAAAGCTGGCTGAGGCAGCGACCGCCTGGTTGTCTATCAGCAAATCTCCCGTCTTTAGATTTTTCCAATTTACGACGGCCCGCAGTTGCACTTCTTTTTCCAGTGCCCTGCCGGTCTCTCGCTCGCTCGTAAGCTCCGATTCACTCACCCCGACAATCTGTCCGCTTATTAGTGTGTCAGCGCGGTCTCTGCTGGAGATTATCTTATATGGCGTATCCGCCTCGATACGTTTTGCCAGCGCATCGGTCAGTTCGTACTCCACTCCCCGCCAGAAGCTCTTGTTGTCAAACATTTCCACGTAAACGCTTCGAACATCTTGAGGAAACAGGAATTCGTCGGAATAGCCGCTCATTCGCCCACATCCGCAAAAACCCGGGCAGAGCGAAATAACTAAACCTAAAGAAATTGCAAAAACAAAACGCTGATTTTTCACTTTCCTTTTTGAATTTTTATTTGTCATTTTGCTTTTCGATTTCTAATTCTTGATTTATCTTTTCTCTTACCATTTTTGCAGCGGAACTGTCCGGCCAATTATCCAGGACCATCTGGTAATATAAATTAGCCGACTGTTCGTTACCGGTTTTTTGATAATACCGGCCGATACTAAAATGCTTATAGGCCAGCTGCTCATCTATTTGTTTAAGTCTCCCGTCAACATCAATTTTTGCAGCATCTTCAGGATGCCGCAATCTGAAATTTTCGTAATAGCTCTTTGCGCTAATTAGATTCGAGGCATCATACTTCGGGCCTCTATATGCAGCGTGCTTGCACCGCGCCATACTCAGCAGTGCGTCTCTGCCCATTGTGCCCGTGGGCCATCGCGATAGAATTTCCGACCATTTATGATATGCCTCGTTGAACTTTCTTCTTTTTTCATAACTTTCAGCAACCGCTACAGCCGCTTTTTTCGCAATTGGCGCATCGCCGGCACTGTCACTAATCCTTTCCATAATTTTGACGCCCGAAGCGTATCCTTTCATTTTGAAGATGCCGAGCACGGGTATTCTCTGGCCGGCCAGAAAAGCCGTGGCTATGGCAAACTTCCTGTCCAGGGCCGCCTCATAAAGCTCGCTTTCCGGATATTGTCTGAGAAACTTATCATAAGCTCTGACGGCCCTGGTGAATTTTCCTTTAGAAAACATCATCTCGCCTTCGATAAAGGCATCCAAATCGGGTCCGGCAATTTCCGGGAAGTCTTTTTTAAGTTTATCAAATGCCTCCCTTGCCTGCTCAGCTTGGCCCGTAACGACCAATTTTTTGATTTGAGCGACTGCCAGCAGATATTTATCCCTGCCTTCACCCGAGACGGCCTTGAAATCCCGGCCTTGCTCCAGACGCCACGTCTCCCCCCCGACAACCGGCAAAGCCGACAGCAGCAATATTACGGCTAATACTATTACAAATCGCATTTTATATTTGAGCATAATCCCACTCCACCACCATTGATAATTTTACAATAATCAATAACCATTACATTATACCCGTTTTTGGAACCATTGCAAACCCACAACTTAAAATATAGTATCGGCTGATTTTCCCCTAAAATTGCAATTTTAACCCCCTTTCGGCTTCGCTCAGGATTGGCAATTTGCAATTGGGTCCCTCCACTTCGGTCGGGACAGATTTTGGGGTTGCCCCGGACCCGTGCCGGGGGGCACCCCCAACAACGCTCGCCGTCAAGGCGTTGCGATTTAGCCCCCACCCCGCGCGGTGGGGGTAACACTGTCATTCCTGCGCAGGCAGGAATCCATTTCGTTGTCATTCCCGCGAAACCTGTCCTGAGTCGCGTAGGATGGGCTTTAGCCCATGCTGTCATTCCTGCGCAGGCAGGAATCCATTTCGTTGTCATTCCCGCGAAAGCGGGAATCCATTGTTTTTGTCATTCTGAGCGCAGCGCTGAAAGTCCGGCCCCTGCAAGTCCGGCCCCTATACGGATTGGACGGAAAGAATCTCAACCCTCAATCTCGAAGATCCGGCATCTGTTTGACGGAGTAAATCGTAAATTGAAAATATCGAAGATCCGCCTACGGCGGAGTCAATCGCCAACGCCTGCCGGCCAACCGCCAAAATCTGGTTTGAGGGGAAAAGAAAAGGGCTGCGAGGGTACGCTCACAGCCCTTTTACCTGACATGAGATTGTAAAAAACTACTTAGGGCGGTGGGCCCGACTCAGTTGTGAAGCTCCAGACTGTACCGGTGGTTTTACCCCAGGCATTGACCTCATCGATACGCCAGTAGTACGTAGTACGTATAGTCATTGTGCCGGGTTCGAACGTTTTAGCAGTCTGGTTGCGTATGGACGGCGGCGGACTGCTCGTGCCAAAATACACATCGTGCGATTCGGCATCAACGCCGGCCGTCCAGCTCAAATCAGCGGTTGTACTCACGCCTGTTGCGCCATCGGCTGGATGCGGATTACTCGCCCGCCTCGTACCTTCAAGCCAGTTTTCAGCAAAAACAACGATATCTTTAAAATCCACCATATCGTCGCCAAAAGGTGGTGGAGCAATGTCAACTAATGATTCATCCTGGAGCCAGTATAAAGCCAGGATGGAAAAATCTTTGAAGTCCACCCTTCCGTCGCCATTGAAGTCAACGACGGGAAGGATGGGTGCCTGCCATATGTCCCAACCACCCAACCCGCCGGATCTGGTGGAGCAGAAGTAGAGGGTGGAGCCATCACGCGAGATGTTTGCGGCAGCGTCGCCAGCCGAAGTGTTGACAGTTGGCCCAAGATTGACCGCTTCTGCCCAGGGCTCGGAGACGGTTGCCCGCGTCGCCACCCATAGGTCAGTCCCACCGAATCCGCCAGGTCGATTCGAGCTAAAGAAGAGCACCAAACCGTCGGCCAAGATGGTCGGTGTCTGCTCGAGATACGAACTGTTGACAGGCGACTCAAGATTCACCGGGGGACCCCAGTTGGCATCGGTCGTTGCCCTTGTAGTGACCCACAGGTCGCGGTCGCCATACCCCCCGGGCCGGTAGGAGCAAAAGTACAGCTCCAGCCCGTCGGTCGATATGCTCGAAAAGAAATCATGGTAACTCGAGTTAACAGTTTGGCCAAGATTGCCAGGCTCGCCCCAGTCATCATTTGTCGTTGCCCGGGTCGTCACCCATATGTCCATTTGACCAGATCCGCCGGACCGATTAGAATGGAAGAAGAGAAACAGGCCGTCGGCCGAGAGGCTCGGTCCCTCCTCCCAAGCCGAAGTGTTGACCGGTGGCCCAAGATTCACCGGGGCGCCCCAGTCGTCGTATATCGTGGCGCGTCTCGTGACGTAGACGTCACAGCCCCCATATCTACGGGAGTCAAAGTACATTTCCAGGCCATCAGATGAGAAGCAACCTAGACCATCAGCATACGAACTATTGATCGTTGGCCCCAGATTAGTGGGAGTGCCGAAGGTGAAATCTGCATTCGCACTCCCACCGCCGCCAAGCACAATAGCGGCCACAAATCCAACTAAAACCAATCTAATTCTGTAACCATTTAACCATTTCATTTTGAACCTCTCTTTCCGCCCTTTTGGGCAAAATAACCCGGTTTTGACTCCAACCAGCACCGTGTTGGTCCTTTGCGAATCAGCCTGCTCTACTTTGACAAACGGAAAAAAGAGAGCAAACGGATGATTTAGTTGTAATTTTTTAAAAAAATTGCTAAAATTTATGTAATATCTTTGAATCGTGGAGGTTAGCGAACCTTGAGGTATAGTTGCAACCATAAAACCCGGCAATTAGTTGTTCAGGCCAAGGATGGTGATAAATCCGCTCTAAACCAGCTTTACGGGGCTTACGCTGAGCGGGTACGGTGGATGGTACGCCTTCGTATGGGCAAGGAGCTTCGCCGCAAACTGGACTCGATGGATGTGGTTCAGGATGCCCTTCTTCACGCCTTGGGGGGAATGGAAGATTTCACATACGAGAACGAGGGCGACTTCGTACGGTGGCTATCAAGGATAGCTGAAAATGTGCTTCGTGACGATTGGGACAGATTACACGCTGAGAAGCGCGATATTCGTAAAGAAGTCCATCTCGGTAACGGCGGGCGGAGAAGCGGCGGGAGGCTTTCCGGAGTTCCCGGGCCTGTAGCGACCACTACGCCGAGTGTAATTATGTCCAGAAAGGAAGATTTGGATAAGCTTGAGAATGCGATAGATGCGTTGAAGCCCGAGTACAAGGAAGTCATTGTCTTGACTAAGATTGAGGGACTTGGCTACCAAGAGATAGGGGACAGATTAGGCAAGAGCAGTGAAGCGGTACGAAAGCTCGTTTCTCGCGCGATGACAGCGCTAATCAATGCGTTCGAGAGTGTCAAATGACAGGACTCAATGACGACAATAAGGAAAGCAGCCTTGACCAAGCTGTGCAGCAGTTTATCGATGCGCGGCTGCGAGGAGAACAGCCGGATATAGAAGAATTTGTGAGACAGTACCCTGAGCTTGAGCATCAGATAAGACAGAAGATACGGAACCTTCAGAAAATCGATACTTTGTTCGACTCCCTTGTCCAGGCCGACGAGAGCGACTTCGAAGAGACGGCGTCCGGACAGGTTCTTGTTGGCCAGAAAATCGGGCACTTTGAAATCCGCGAAATGATCGGCAGAGGGGGCATGGGAGTGGTGTACCTGGCTCGTGATACCAGGCTTGACCGCTCTGTTGCCATCAAGAGTATGCCGGCTGAGGTGATGAGCAACCCCAAGGCCCGGTCGCGTTTTGCGCGTGAGGCCCGAGTTTTAGCATCGTTGAATCACCCGAATATTGCCACTATCTACGAGGAGCTCGAAGAGGTCGAGGGCCTCGGCTATCTTGTTCTCGAATACGTTCCCGGCCAGACACTGGCTGAACGAATAACGAAGAGACCGCTTAAGCTGGAAGAGGCATTAACGATAGCTTTGCAGATAGCTGAGGCAGTGGCGGCAGCTCACGAGCATAATGTGATACACCGCGACCTGAAGCCCGGCAACATCAAGATAACGCCGGAAGGCAAAGTGAAGGTTCTGGACTTCGGCTTGGCCAAGGCAGTTGGCGGTAAATCTTTAGACCAGCAAAGCACCGTTACAGAGCCGGGCCGGGTAATCGGCACGCCGGCTTATATGAGTCCGGAGCAGGCCCGCGGCAAGCTAACCGATAAGCGGAGCGATATATGGTCATTCGGCTGTGTGCTGTTCGAGATGCTGACGGCTAAAGTCCCCTTCAAAGGCGAAACGGTTTCCGACACGCTGGCCAACGTTCTGCAAACGGACCCCGACTGGCAGGCGCTGCCCCAGACCACGCCGGCGAACATCCAGGTTCTGCTGCGTCGCTGCCTGGAGAAAGACCCGCACTCGCGGCTTCAGCACATCGGAGATGCAGTTATCGAAATCCACGAGACCCTGAGCCCACCAACCACCGCACCGCCAGTGACCATCTCCTCTGTGGCTATCTCGACCCCTATGGGCCTGCGGCGATTGATGGTGTGGGCAGTGGTTTGTCTATTGGTCGGTGCTATTGCGGCGAGTCTGATAACCTGGAATCTGAAGCGCTCTGCCCCACTTAGCCAGCCCGCAATGCGTTATATCATTCGTCCGGAGATAAACCTTGCACAAGAAGCTTTATGGCACCATGCCCTGGCCCTGTCGCCCGACGGCAGGCGCCTGGCTTACGTGGAAGAGGGTAGCGACGCAAGAAGGAAAATCTATTTGCTCGAGCTGGATGAATTCGGAGCAAAGCCGTTACGGGGCACTGAAGGCGCGATTAGCCCCTTCTTTTCCCCCGACGGAGAGTGGATAGGATATGTCGATCACTTCCAAAAGAAGCTCAAGAAGGTATCCTTACGGGGCGGAGAGCCTGTGATTTTGTGCGACTGCATAGAATTCCGCGGTGGGAGCTGGGGAGTTGACGGCAACATCATTTTCACGCCTGCCCATCGTGAAGGCCTCTGGCGCATTTCTGCCTCTGGAAAGGAAATGGAGCGATTAACCGTCCCAGACCCGAACCAGGGCGAACGGGGACATTTCTGGCCGCAAATCCTGCCGGGCGGCAAAGCGGTGCTCTTTACCGTATACAGGGGAGGACACACTATCGAGGTATATTCATTGGAGACAGGCCAGCGCCACAAGTTATTTAAAGGCGGAACTTACGCGCGATACGTGCCCACAGGGCACATCGTTTATGCTCGTAAAAATACCCTATATGCAGTACAGTTTGATGTCGAGCAGCTCAAGGTGGTTGGCTCTTCTGTTCCAGTGGTGCCGGATGTCAGAACCACGTGGGGGGAGAGCTCGTCGGCGCAGTTTGCTATTGCCCAGGATGGGACGCTGGCCTATATTCCGCTCGTGACGCGTAGCACTGAGCTAACGCCGGTGTGGGTGGATAGAAATGGGCAGGTCGAACCCTTACCAGCGGCGACACCACGCAACTACGGCAGTGTCACGATTTCCCCCGATGGGACGCAACTGGCCTTTGGCATCAGGGCGGACGTTTGGATATACGACTTGACACGAAACACGCTAATTCCGCTTACGTCCGATGGAATTAGCGGTTTCCCAATCTGGACACCGGACGGCAAGTGGGTGGTGTTCCGGTCATACCAAGCTGGAAAGTTTCAACTGTTCAGGCAAAATGTGACCGGCAGCGGCAAGCCGGAATTAATCGCAGCGTTCGAAGGAATTTTGGGGCGGGCCACGTGCTGCTCGCCTGACGGTAAGGAACTGCTTGTTACCAGGTATGACTATGACCCGAACCATCCAAGGTGGAACAATGAC
>DAOVNI010000201.1 GCA_030630315.1 Phycisphaerae bacterium
ACGGACAAGACAGGGACGAAACCTGCTTTGTTGATTGTCGGGCGTTCGGTCGAACGGCTGAGAATATAAACAAGTACCTGAGCAAAGGCAGGCCGCTGTTCGTTGAAGGCAGACTGACGTTCGATAGCTGGACGGCGCAGGACGGCACAAAGCGCAGTAAGCACAGGGTTACAGTTGAAAACTTTCAGTTTCTTCCCGGCGGGCCTGGTGGGCGTGCCGGCCAGACTGAGGAGGGTGCAAGCGGTGCAGGTACTCAAGGGGTTCCCGCAGAGCGGGGTCCCGATGAGCAGACGAGCGCAGATGATATACCGTTTTGAGTTGGTGATTGGTGAGTGGTAACTGGTGAGTAATTAATTGGTGATTGGTGAGTGGTTAATTAACCAGTTACCATATTAACCAGATAGGGTAAAAGATGGGAACAATACAAAGAAGAAGGGGCCCCGGTTTTGTGATGGACGGCAAAATGGGAACCCGAACCCCGCAAATTGGCGGGCTGCGTCGTGAGAGCCCAAAATCAGGCCTGTCCGGCCTGGGACGGATTCGTGAACAGACGCAATGTCGTTTTTGCAGAAGAGGCATAAAATACGTTGACTACAAGGACGTCGAGACTTTGCAGAAGCTCTTGACCAATCGCGGCAAGATATACTCCCGCAAGCGCAGCGGCAATTGTGCCGGCTGTCAAAGAAAGGCGAAAAAGGCAATTAAACGTGCCAGGTATATAGCACTATTGCCGTTTACTACGTAAGTTTTGGTGATTGGCAGCCACTTAACTAATTAACCAGAAAGGATAAAGAGATGAAGATTCTCCTCTGTGAGGATGTCAGGGGGCTCGGCTGGCTCGGCGATGTTGTAGAAGTCAGCGCCGGGTATGCGAGAAACTATTTACTGCCGCAGAGGCTGGCAAAGCCCGCAATTGAGGCGAATTTGCGAGCTATAGCTAAAGAAAAGGCCCGGCGTGCAGAGCAGAGGATAACGCAGCACAAACGTCTTGAAGCAGCGGCGGCAGCGGTGGAAGGGGCGGAGGCCGTTGTTGCAGTTAAGGCGAACGAGCAGGGGGTTTTGTTCGGCTCGGTTGGAGCCGCTGAGATTGCAGCCAATCTGCGACAGCTCGGATTTGAAGTCGCCGATGAGGTTGTGCAGTTGCCGGAACATATAAAGCGTGTGGGAACGCACAGCGTGACATTGAAATTCGCCGACGATTTGACTGCGCAGGTTACCGTTGTCGTCGTCGCCGAAGGTGAAGATGTTACGTCTCTAAAGCCCGGCAGTACCCCAGGCACAGACGGGGCAAGCGAGGATGTTACGTCCCTGCAGGAACCGCAGTCCGGCAATTTGCCGGAACGGGAAAAAAAGCAGTCCGGAAGGGCTCCATAGGAGAACACGTAAATTCACTGCCCCCGCGTTTTCTTGCGAAAGCAAGGGCGGGGGCTTGAACCCCGAGAAGTGAGATTGTTGTCGTACTTTTAAGGGAATAATCCAAATGGCTCAACTGGAGGATTAGGTATGGCAAATAAGAATAACAATAAGCTAAAGCGTGCAGGCGAATACACCAAAACCGCTGGCACGGAGGTGTTGGTTACTCGCAGTA
Source organism: Phycisphaerae bacterium (assembly GCA_030630315.1). Taxonomy (GTDB): domain Bacteria; phylum Planctomycetota; class Phycisphaerae; order Sedimentisphaerales; family Anaerobacaceae; genus JAUVYQ01. Next base: position 1,589 of record DAOVNI010000201.1, read on the forward strand.
TGCCGGAGTCGCTGGCGGCGGAAGCAGCGGTGCTGGGTTCGATGATAATCGACCCGGAGTGCATCGATGATGTTATAGATAAGTTGAGAGTAGATTCTGTCCCCTTTTACCGACTCAGACATCGCTACATTTACGATGCTTTGATTGCGCTTTACGAGAGGAATAAAGGTGAAGGCCTGGACGGTGTGCTGCTGCGTGATGAACTTGAGAAGCGCAAGCAATTAGAGGAAGTCGGCGGAGTGGAATATATTGCGAAGATTCTGGATTCTGTGCCGTCCTCGGCAAATGTGATGTATTACGCGGTGATTGTCAAAGATAAACAGCTGCTGCGTGAGATTATTACAGCCGCCAGTGAAATTTTGGATGATGTATACGACGGGGACGGAGAGCCCAGTGAGAAACTTGACGAGGCGGAGAAAAAGATATTTGCCGTTACGGAGAAAAAGATAAGCGGTTCTGCTTCTGGGCTAAGGGATTTGGTTGCCCGCTCATTCGAGCTTATAGAGAAGCGTGAGGGCAGGATTGTTACGGGTTTGCCGACCGGTTATTATGAGCTTGATGACCGCACTTGTGGTTTGCAGAACGGCGAAATGATAGTTATTGCCGGAAGACCCAGTATGGGAAAAACGTCTCTGGCTTTGAATATTGCCGAGCACATCGGTTTTGTAGAGAAATTCCCGGTTGCGATATTTTCATTGGAAACAAGCAGGCAGCAATTGGCTGAGAGATTCTTGTGCAGTATCAGTGAGATTGACAGCCAAAAGGTTAGAAAGGGGATGCTCAGCACTGAGGATTACGAGAAGATCAAGACAGCCTGCGGTGAGTTATATGAAGTGCCGATTTATATCGATGATACCTCGTCACTGACGCCATTGGAACTTCGCGCCAAATCGAGAAGACTCAAAAGCCGATACAATATCCGAGGCATCATCGTCGATTATCTACAGTTGATGCATCTTGGCGGAAAGGTTGAATCTCGCCAGCAGGAAATCACCACAATTTCGAGATATATCAAGGCCTTGGCGAGGGAGCTGAACATCCCTGTGGTGGTCCTGAGCCAGTTGAATCGGTCTCCGGAGGGCAGGGAGGGGCACAGGCCGAGGATGAGCGACCTGCGTGAAAGCGGTAGTATCGAGCAGGATGCCGACGTCGTGATGCTGCTGCATCGTGAAGATTACTATCATCGTGAGCCGGACTACGTGCCGAACAATAAGGCCGAGCTGATAATAGCCAAACAGCGTAACGGCCCGACCGGAGTTGTAGAGTTGATATTCAGGGAGAAATTTACACGGTTTGAGAACGCCTCTCACGTAGAATCCGCCGCAGGTGGAGCCGGAGCCGGAGTGCCATTTTAAGGAGAACAGATGTCAGAAGTCAGATGTCAGAAGTCAGAAGTCAGATGTCAGCTGTCAGAAAAGTCTGTATTCTGTTTTCTGTCCTATGTCTTTGCTATTTGCGTATTGTGTGCCGTCACGCCGATATACGCATCACGCACAACGCAATACGAAATAGGCAGTATCCGGACAGCGGGTAACGTCAGTGTTACAGAAGCGCAGATTTTGTCCAGAGTCCGCAGCAGGGTCGGCGAGCTGTTTGACCTGGAAACGGCGGCTGAAGACGCGAAACGCATAGCCAGGCTGCCCGGGGTCGAATATAGTTATTATAATACCGACGTCGTTGATAACAGAATTCAACTGACTTTTGTCGTTGTCGAGAGAAATCTCGTCAGGTCGATTGTTTTTATCGGCAACCGTGCGTACAGAGCCAACGCTTTGCGGCAGAAACTGGGCTTCGAGAAAGGCGATTACCTTGACCCAACCCTGGCCGAGGCCTATAGAAGAACCCTTGTTGAATTTTACCTGAAAAAAGGGTTTGCTTTTGTTCAAGTAGCACTGGACAGCGACCAGTTATCAGCAGGCAAGGTGATTTATACGATTGATGAGGGGCCGAGGGTCAGAATCTCGCAGGTTTCGTTCAGTGGCAATAGTGCTATAAAGACCGGGGCGCTTAAGGGGGCCATAAAGACCAGGACAACGGAATGGTTTATTTGGCCGGCCTACTACGTTGAAGAGAAACCGGCTGAGGATGTGGCGAGACTGCAAAATATCTATCAGGCAAAAGGTTTTCTTGATGCCGACATAACGGCAAGACGAGAATTCAGTAAAAATAAGCGTAAAGTCCGTATCACTTTTGTGATTGATGAGGGGCCGGTCTATGCTATTGAGAAGATTGTTTTTACAGGTAATGAGCACTTCGAGGAAAAAGAGCTGCGGGCGGAGTTGAAATTACAGCAGGGGCAAATCTATAATGAGCGAAAAGCCCGTTCGGATGTTAAGCGGCTCCTTAAGTTTTACCGCGAAAATGGCTTTATCGATGCGAACGTTAAGCAG
>DAOVNI010000110.1 GCA_030630315.1 Phycisphaerae bacterium
CGGGTGTCAGGCTCGGGTGACAATGACTTGCTCCTTTTAAGGTCATCGATTGCTTTATCATAATTCGCCATCAAAAAGTTTACTTCACCTCTTATCCGCCAGGCCACTGCATTGTTTTGATTGCTCTGAAGACTTCGATTTGTCAGCTCCAATGCCTCTTTCAGACGCCCCTGTCTCATTGCCAGCCAGGCCTCAAGCAGCAGTGCTCGCCTCTCATCCGGATACCTCTCCTTAAAGCTTTGCAATTTGTAGTCAGCTTCTTTGACAAGACCGACCTTAAGGAAAGTCTGAATTTGGAAAAGATGGTTTTCTACGCTGTCTTCGAGCAATAAAAGCTCTTCAGAATATTTCTGTACAGCCTCTTTATCAGCGGTCTTTTCTGCAACAAGTAAAAGACCTTTGACTGTGTCACTGTCTTTCGCTTCGGTTTTGTACAACTGCTCCAGGACCCCGCCGGCATCCTGAAATCGACCGCTCTGAAAATAATAACGCCATAGCAATTTCCGCTCCTGCGATTCTATCAGCAACTCTTCTCCCTTTACTTCTTGACCGATGAGTCGATAGTATTCCGCTTGAGCTCCAATCGCGACCCTGTCTTTCGGGTCTATGGCAATGGCCTGCCCGAAAGATGAGGCCGCAATAGCAAACAGCGCTTCTTTGTGTTCGGCATCCGCTTCCTCAAGAGCCATTTTCGTTGCCAGTCTGCCCAGCAGTACGGCATTACTCACACTTGGAACAGCTTTTTGCAAATTCTGTCGTATGGCCAAAGCACGTGACGGCTCTGTCTCACTTATATATTCAGCATAGAAGCTAAGTAACTCCAAATCCTGTGGGTTGACTCTCAATGCTCTGCGCAAAGCATCCCTTGCTTCAATTATCTGGTCAAAAGTTACATTTAGCCCGAGCTTTTTATTACGCCTGTAAAGCGCAAAAGCGAACCCTTTTGAAATACCCGGTTCCAAAGGATTCAAGGCTGCGGCCTTTTGAGCATCTACAAGAGCATCATGCTCATTTCCAAGAATAACATTGACATTGCTTCTCAACATAAAGCCGTGGGAAAAGACCGGCCTTTGCCTCAAACATTCTTCGAGTCTCGCCAGCGCATCTTCGTACTGCTCTTTAGCCATAGCCAGGCGGGCTGTAAGAAACTGACCGCCGCACCCATCGAGATTTTCACGTCGTCCGGTCTCTGCTATTTGCTCTGCGAACTGCCAATCTTTGGTCGCAAGTGCTATATTAAAAAGATAGCTCACAGCAATTTCGTATTGCATATCGCGTATATCGTGCTGCGTATTCTTTTTCTCGCGATACGCATCACGCGCAACGGACGACGAAAATACCTTTTCGAATTCGTCAGCCGCCTTATCCAGCTCTCTATACCTGTGATAAAATAATCCAAGCTGCACAGCCCGGCGAATCGTATCGCCAATTTCTGATAGAACCTGCTCCTCTATTTCCTTGCGCCTTTGCTGGGAAATTTTCGCGGGCTCGGGCTCAGAAATTAGCTCTCTGTAAACAAGCATTGGTATACTATCCGGAAAATATCCCAAAAATCTATTAACTATACCCCTGGCCTGCTCGAGCTGGCCTTGCGCTATGTAATTATTGCAAACAGCAGCTACAGAAGCTTCTCCGACGGAATTCGGCTCTATTGCCAATAGTTTTTCCACCAGGCCGGCGCAAACAGTCCGGTAGCCCTTCAATTCATCTGTCATTATCTGCACAGAAACTTCCGGCTCAACACCCTCTTTTTCCGGCACCTCCGGGCCCTCAAAAACTTTGGGCGTGCCCTCTTTCATTTTCTTTTTCGCTATAACCCTTTGAACCTGCCCAATCTTGGCCCACACCAGTGCCAGATTGAGTTTAATTGTATTCGCGTCGTTCGGCTCAGCCCTGGCCAATTCTGCTTCAGCCTCGTCAAATTGCATCGCGCCAAGTAAAGCGTTGATGCGAAGTGTTTGGCTTCTTTTGTCGTCCCAATAGTTGTCCTCAAAAGAGTTTACAACACTCAAAGCCACGTCGTAGGCCCGCAGTTTTATCAACACGACTACATAATCCAGAATGGCTTCAGGTTCGGTCCATTGAATATTCGCATCAAGCGCACTTTCCAGGAATTCTCTGACCGCACCAACTTCAGAAGTGTTCTTAAAAAACTTCGCAAGAACATAAGAAAGCTGCGCATCTGCTCGCCCAGATGCTTTAAGTAGTTCGTAAGCTTTATACAGTTTTCTGACGGCGATGTTTCTATTTCCCTTCGCAAGCTCAAGCATTCCCTGCCACTTAATAACCTGCGGCTCCTGACCGCTCTCTAAAAGCTGCTCAATTTCGTGTACCGCCTGCTCCGCATCTGCCATCCATTCCCGGGTCTGCGACTCCGTTCTCACCTCGCAAGGCTCAAGTATCTGCTCGATATAGCAATTTGCAAGGAAAGTATACAATGAGATTCTATTCCTTAGATTTACCCAATGTCGCGGGCCGCTTACCTCCTGTGCATCCGGCAACGTAAGGGCGTGCTCGGCCACCTCTATTGCTTTATGGATTTCCTGCTTTTGCCCATAAACAGAAAAGTTGCGATAGTGCAAAACAGCCGCTTTTATTACATAAGTCACATTTAGCCTGTCCAATTCAATTGCCTTATCAGCCGCCTCTACGGCCTTATCAAGACTTTTGTGGCCTAAGCGCCGGTAGAGCTCGGCTAATGCCGAGAATGCCTCTGCACTGGAAGGAAATTTCTCCACAAGCAACACGTATTCGGGCTCAAGCAACTGAATTTGCTCCTGTGGTTGTGCTCCGACGCTACTTTGGTCAAGCTTTTCTGTTAGAAGATTAATGTGTGCCCTCGGGTCAGCGTCTGCAGCCTCAACAGCTTGCTTTAAAATTTCTTTGGCTTGCTCTGCAGCTTTGTCTCTTTGTTCAAAATGACCTCTTAAAGCTAAAATCTCCCCTTTTGTTTTGACAACTTGCGCTAAATACAAATAGACCTGCGGATTGCGTGGTTCAAGTTCCCGAACCTTTTCCAAATCAGCAGTTGCCTTAACAAGCAATTCGTCAGGGTCGGTTACTGCTCCCAGCTTTGCCCTTTCAAGGTTGGCTCTACCCTTGAGCAAATACAAATACGTTCCCATACGCTGCCTGTCTGCTCCTGTTTCTTGCATTCCAAAGGTTTCCCATTTGGCTGTATCTTCGGCAAGCAGGTTCGCATCTGCCACTTTTATAAAATCCGATGCCTGCTCTTCAACCTCCCGCCAACGTCGATCCCCACCACCATCAGCAGCCATTATGTAAAAGTACTTCAACTGTCCCAATCGAGCCTTAACGTTCTTCGGGTCTATGCTGATTATTTGGTTCCAGCACGCCGGCACATTGCGCCATTGGTCGGTTTCGATATATATATCCACAAGTTTGAAAAGCATCTTTATCCTGAGCGAATCGTCCCTTGCCAGCCCAAACGCCCTACGATAATTGCGTTCGGCCTTCTCGTATTCTTCTGCTTTTGTCTGCTCATCTGTCGCCTCATGGGCTGCCTTTATTGCCGCATCACCGTCTTCGATAAACGTTTCCGGTCCTCTGAGTCCGAGAACCAATGCGAAGTAGACAATGACAGCCAGCCCCAGAACTATCAAAACCGCCGAGCCAATAAGTGCAACCTTCTTATTCAATCTCTTCTTTGCCATAATTTTTCCCTTCCCCCGGTGCGCCGGGGCTAACAGCTGCAAACGCAGTTTCGTATCTCGCTTCACGAGATACGCTTCACTTTTCCCAATCAGGCCAATGTTCTCTTTCCAAAATGGGTAAGATTACGCTTAAGAGCTTTTTACTTGCTTCCAGCGCTTCTTCTCTTTTTGGATAAGTTTTTGCTCCGGAGCTCCCAAGAAAATTCCACTCAACTTTGCAAAAATATACATACCTGGAAAAAATATTCTTATTGAGAACCCATCGAGCACCATCTCTGCTGTTTGTATAATCCTTGTTGACTTTAATAAGATATAAAGCGGAAAACTTTTCACTCCTGCCCCAGTAATTGGACCTTGTACTTTCAAACACGAGATGTCTTCCCGGAATTTTCCGCTCACTACCACCTTTCTTTATCTCGAATGTCACGCTATCGGATGCCAATCTCTGATGCCCGGTGCCCATATAGCATTCTTCCGGTACGTGGGGCACTCTATCAGGCAGTTCGTAATAGGTGATAAACAACAAGCATTTACGAACGGCACTGTCAGCCGCTGCATCGGTATCCTCCAGAATCCATTGGATATAATCTTCCGTGCCCAAATTCTTAACAACCTCCTCGTACTTGATTTTTCCTCTTGATACCACCTTGTAAGGTGCTAAGCCTTTTTCATCCAAACGGTCCAAGGATTTTTTCAATGGAAATGGCAGCTTCTCTACATGCACCCATTCCATCGCAATCCCGGCTATTGCAAGCACTACTGCACATATTAAAAAGGCCGACTGTGTATACGGTTTCATCATATCCGGGTTCACCTTTCTCATTTCACGTGTCACGCCTGCGAACCACAATATCCTCAGCAACAGCCCCTGTTTCTTCAATAAACAAATTCGACATAAACCACGCAAGAAAGCCGTATAAGGCAAAGGCCAATGGCAGCATTGCTATACCGAGAATATCGTGATAAATACCCTGAGTGTACCTGGGATGTATCAGCACATAAATAAATCCCGTAACCGTAACTCGTATGGTATTGCAAAATATCGCTATCGGTATGGTGCTGGCCAACAAAATAATCCGCTGCCATACAGGTCTGTAGTGCAGGTACGCCATAGCGACGCCCAGGGCCAGAAAGGCCATCAGCAGCCGCATCCCGCTGCAGGCCTCAGCCACATCAAGCGCAGGCTCCAGTCGCTGGCCTTTATAAATCACATCTATCACCACACCGCTCGCGGTAGCTTCCATCCGGCTAACCAGATTCAGCAAAGCAGTTGCCACCTTAGCAGCAAGAAGTCGCATCGGCATTGTAAACGCAAAGTAGTATCTCTGAGGCAATGGAACAGCAAAGACCAAAAACGCAACAGGCAGCCAGGTGTATTTAACCAAACGCCACCCGCCCAAAAACAATATGACCGCACCAAGTATCGCTATCATACCAATGGGCTGAAGGTACGCGTATCCGGATGGGCTGGCTATGTTAAGAGGATGAAACACCAGCCCGCAAATTAAAAAAAACAAACCCAGGTAATTCGGCCTGGTTTGGAGATTTAAAATCTCCTTTTTATGCTGGTCGATGAAGTATAAACTAAAAAGTGGGATTAGAAAACCGTGCGACCAACTCGGGTCATTGACCCATCTGCGCACAATACCGCCGATTTCATTGTGAAAAAGATAGACAAACAATCCCCCAACTATCAACATTTTGACGTAATTATGCACGCCCAGTTCACGCCAGCTTGTCCGAGGGGACCCTGCAAAAGGGGAACCACGAGCCGCACCTGACGATTGATTATTTTCAATTGATGCTTGCTTATTTGCTGATTTCAATAATCCTTTGTCAATAATCGATTCTTTGTCCGCCATAACCAATTAGTTTTGAGCGTTTAGTTAAAACTCAAAATTCAAGACTATTAAAACCAGTTGGGTATAGGCCTGCGGGTATAGAAATCTCTATCAGCAAAATTACGGTCATAAATAAAACCGAATCCGTAAGTCGCCCTGAACGCATTTCTCAAAACCGCACGCCACCTGGATGTTGGATGTGTGCCGACGTTGATCAAATCGTTCGGCTTAATAAAGAAATCCGGCTGTTCGCCTCGTGCTATTTTATCCAAATCCACCATCACGATTTCTTCTTTTTTCTTTCCGATTCTCCTTACCACCTCACAGCGTTTTGGCCACGCCAGAGGTCCCAGGCCACCCGCCGCGGCTATAGCCATCTTCAAGGTCATCGGCCGGCCTGTAACAGGAATGTATCCTTGAGCGTTGACATTACCCATAATACAAAACTCACCGATAATATCAACAGGCACTTGAATACTATCACC
>DAOVNI010000302.1 GCA_030630315.1 Phycisphaerae bacterium
GAGACAGCGGTGTCATCGACCCTGCTATTGCCCATATGGTTACCGTTGGAGAAAAAAGCGGCGAATTAGAGACAATGCTTAAAAATATCAGCGAAAACCTCGAGGCCTCAACTGACGTAGTTATTGAAAGATTAAGTGCTGCGGTCGAGCCGCTTATTATAATTGTTATGGCTGCAATAGTCGGTGTAATTGCTTATGCAACGATATTGCCGATTTTGGAAGTTTCAGCGATAAAATTTTGACCCCGTTAGAAATCCCCACCGTTAATGGGGCGTCCCACACTTACCGGGCTTACTTCTAACGGGGTTGAGCGATTAGTTTAGGAGTTTGAAGACAGATGAAAAAAAGAAAAGAAGGCGTCAGAAAAGGTTTTACGATGGTCGAGCTTATGGCCGTGCTGATTATCCTCGGCCTGCTTGCCACATTGGTAACTACAAAGGTATTTAAGCAGATAGAGAACGCCAGAGTTGCAACCACAAAGGCCAATTTAAAGACTCTTCATACGGCGGTTATGCATTTTTATATGGACACCCTGCGATTCCCAACCGAAGAGGAAGGCCTTGAGATACTTGTCGAGTCTATGAGCGACATCCCAGGTTACGACCCGGACGGTTATCTGGAACAAACAGCAATACCCAAAGACGGCTGGAAAAACGAGTTTATTTATGAACCTTTTCCTGAGGGCGGTGGGTCATTTGCAATTAGGAGCTGTGGTCCTGATGGCGAAGAAGGTACCGAGGACGACTTACTCAGCACAGATGCTGACTGATGCGAAAATGCGTGAGTGCGCTGATGTGCCCGCTCAGTCACGCATTAGCGGTTTTACGCTGACCGAGACGATAGTGGCGGTTGTGATAATTTCGCTGTTTGCGCTTCTGGCGCAGATGAGTCTTCTCGGATTGCTCAGAAGGAGTACGTTTAAGGCACAGGCCCAGGAGCTTGTCTCGACGATGCAAATGGCTGCGAGCGCCGCGGCCGAGAGCGATAGAAGATACGAAGTTATTATCGATTTGACAGAACAAAGCTATTTGCTTCGCCAGATTACTTCGCCAGATTTGTCAGAGGTCCTGGAAGAAGAGATTATTGTCGAAAATGGTTTTGGCGATAATTGTTGGATTTCTTATGTTGAGTTCGACGATGGAGATTACACCAATGAAGGCCGAGCGAAATTCCGGGCGGGACACGTGGGTTGGCAATACGGCGGGAAAATCGTCCTGCACGACAGAGGTGAGCAGCCGTATTCGATTGTAATCAATCGGCTAAACAGAATTGTTACGTTAAAAGAGGGTGACGTTGAGATTTTAGGGCCGAAAGCTAAAGAAGATGTGCCGTTCTAAAAAAAATCTGTTATCTGCTTTACCAAAGTATAAGGGCTTTAGCTTGCCGGAAGTTGTGGCTGCTTTGATTATATTAGGGCTTGTCAGCTCGAGCGTATTGGTTGTTATAAACCGCTGTATGGTCTCGGCGGCAGATTCGGCGCTGCGTATGCGGGCCTTTGAGGTTGCACGCGAGAATATGGAAGCCCTTCTGTCCAGTGAGTCAGTTAAAGAGACGGTTGAGTATGGCAGCAGTGATAAGTATCCGGAAGTTGAATGGCAAACCGTTGTTGAGACGTTTTATGAGCCGTTAACCTCTCGGATGTGGATTCAGGCGGTTTGCTCGGCCGAGTATACCGACACAGATAATGAAGTGCAAACGGTTGAACTCACGAACTGGCTGACCAATGTGTCAAAGGAAGATGTGCGTAAAATTCTTGAGGAGCAGCAAAAAGAGGATGAGCTGTTGGCTGAGCAGATTATCGAAACTGAGGAAGAAGCTGCTGATTACGCCGGTGTCGACGGGCAAACTATCCAGCAGTGGGTTGAGAATGGTATGCTAAAGACCAAAGATGGCTATTACATTAAGAATCAGCTTGACCTTTATTGGGACAATGACGGCAATCCGAGCATCGAAGACAGGCAGTGGCAGGCACGAGCTGATGCGCACTTAATAGACCCAACAAAGAGACAAGATAAGCCGGGCAAACAAGATATGCCGGGCAAACAAGACAAACGAAGCCAGACAGGTAAGAGAGGCTACAGCCGCGAAGAACTTAAGGAAAGAGGGTTCTCACCCCAAATGATAGAACTGATTTTGCAATTATTAAACAGCGATTGATTTTAGTCCTTACCACGTCAATCGGGATATTGAATAATATGAAGAAAGCTTTTAATACATTTAGAGAGCGGCGGGGTTTTTCGCTGGCTGAGGTAATTGCAGCCCTGACGATAGGAACGATGGTTTTGGTTGCGGTGCTGGGTATTTATAGCCGGGCCGGGCGCTCTGCCGATGCAATTACGCACAAGCTTGATAGCTCGCGACTGCCCTCTGAGGTTCTGCAGCGTATC
>DAOVNI010000286.1 GCA_030630315.1 Phycisphaerae bacterium
AGCGTCCTCATTGGCCGGTTGACCGGGGCTTCGATGAGTATTACGGCATAGTTAGCGGCGGTGCAAATTACTTTGATATTACGAAAGCCAAGGCGCCGGGAGTAAAAAGGACTATGGCAATTGGAGACAAACCTTTTATTCCCAAGCCGGGAAAGTTTTATATGACCGACGCCTTCAGTGAGAATGCTGTAAAGTTTATCGAAAGATACGGCCGAGGCGAAGAACCGTTTTTCCTTTACCTTGCATACACGGCCCCGCACTGGCCGTTACATGCCTGGCCTGAGGACATCGCAAAGTATAAGGGCAAATATTTGAAAGGATGGGACGAGCTACGCGAAGAACGGTACGAACGAATGGTGAAAATGGGTCTTATCAGTGGGAAGTGGAAGATGTCGCCGCGTGACTCGGCGACGTGGCCCTGGGCCGATGAGAAGAACAAAGAACTGCTCGATTTGAAAATGGCGGTATATGCGGCGCAGATTGAGCGGATGGATTGGGGTATCGGCAAAGTGCTCGAGAAAATCAAAGAAATCGGAACTGAGGAACATACCCTCGTTATGTTCCTCGCCGACAATGGTGGCTGTGCCGAAGGCGGGCCGGTCGGTTTCGACAATCGGAAAAACGGACTGCCACCCGGCGGGGTAGATTCCTATATGAGCTATGGGCTTTCCTGGGCGAATGCCAGTAATACGCCGTTCAGACGCTATAAACACTGGGTCCACGAAGGCGGCATCGCCACGCCCTTGATTGCGTATTGGCCGGCAGTAATTAAAAACGGTGGTTCCATTACTCACCAGACCGGCCATATCATCGACATTATGGCAACCTGCCTCGACGTTGCGGGAATTGAGTACCCAAAAACTTATAACGGCCGCGAGCTTATATCTCTGCAAGGAGAAAGTCTGGTTCCAATATTTGCGGGTAAAAAGCGCCGGGGACACGAGGTCATCTACTGGGAGCACGAAGGCAACCGGGCCGTCCGGCAGGGTAAATGGAAGCTGGTCGCAAAACATAAAAGCGGTTGGGAGCTTTATGATTTGGAAGCGGACCGGACGGAATTGAATAACCTTGCCGAGAAGTATCCGCAAAAGGTCGAGCAGCTAAAGGTGATGTATGAAAGCTGGGCGAAGCGCTGTGGTGTCCGGCCGTGGCCCATAAAAAACTAAAAGTGAAAAGCGTAAAACTAAAAATTGTGGAACTTTAAATTCGATAGTTTTTAGTTTTAAGTTTTAAGTTTTTAGTTCTCATATTATCAGCATTGCATCGCCGTAGGAGTAAAAACGGTACCGCTGCTCAATGGCGTGTTTGTAAGCGGCAAGGATATTCTCCAGACCTGCGAAGGCCGCCACGAGTGCAAGCAGGGTGGATTTGGGCAGATGAAAATTCGTTACCATCGCATCGATAATCTTGAATTTGTAGCCGGGCTTTATGAAAAGCTTTGTTTCCCCACTGGCCCCGTTAGAAGGAAGTCGCCACTGGGGACTGCTGCGTCTTCGGTATGGACTTCTAACGGGGCTGGTGGCTTCGATTCGTGAACCGGGGGCTACTGTTTCGAGGGTGCGTGCCGAGGTTGTGCCGACGGCGATTATTCGGCTGCCCTGTTTTTTTGCGGTGTTTATTATCCGGGCGTTTTCTTCGTCGATGCTGAATCGCTCCTGATGGATTTGGTGGTCTTCGAGATTTTCTGCGGTTATCGGCTTGAATGTGCCTGTTCCTACGTGCAATGTTATGTATGCAAAGCGGATGCCGGCCTGTTTTAATTGTTCGATTAGCTGATTTGTAAAATGCAGGCCGGCTGTCGGAGCCGCAACGGCGCCGGCTTTGTGAGCGTAAACCGTCTGGTAGCGGAGTTTATCTATTGCCGCTGCGGCCGGGTCATCGCCTCGTTTGATATATGGCGGCAGAGGTGGAAAGCCGATTTTATCGAGAATAGTATCGACGCTGCTGATTTTATCGGAACCTGTCGGCGTATCTGCCGGGTTTCCGTTTTGCGATGTATTGGAAAGTGGGGTCCTCTCTATCTTCAGCCGGCATCTACCCTCACCCTTCTTTTCGAGCACTACTGCCCTGCAAAAATCCTTCTTTGCTTTGTCTTTTAGATAGAGCTCATCGCCGGGTTTTACTTTACGGGCGCCTTTTAACATTACTTCCCAGGTTCCCGGTTCGCTTTCGGCGAGAAACAATCCTTCGAGTTTGCCTCCGCTGCTTCGCCGGGCGAAAAAGCGGGCCTGCAAAACTTTCGTATCGTTAAGCACAAGGCAGTCGCCGGGCGATAAGAAATCGCCGATACCGCTAAATTGGCTGTCGATAAGCTCACTACCAGAGCGATTGAGAACCAGCAGTCGTGAGCTGCTTCGAATGTCGGTCGGCTGCTGGGCAATCAACTCCGGCGGTAAGTAATAGTTTAACTTTTCCGTTTTCATAACTAAACGTTATCAGACGGTCAGTAAAATGACAAAAAAATTTTCGCTCAATAATAAACCAATTTGGGCATCCGGACTACAATAGAGAAGTCCAAACGCACTATTTTGCGTTTGGGGGCGCTGGTACAAAATTTCCCGCAAAAGTGGCCCGGCGGCAGGGACGATACACATATTGACTATTAGAAGGTCAGCTTCAATTGTCAATTACCAGGGACACGCCTAACTTACGGCAATGGTTTTTCAAAGGTGAGAGCAGTGACTTCGAGAAAATACTTCGAACAAACAGCAACTTCAATCGCCGCTTTAGGCAGGGACGAGCTTAAGAGGCGAAT
>DAOVNI010000239.1 GCA_030630315.1 Phycisphaerae bacterium
GGACACAAGACGACAAGCTATTTCTCCCGTATGCTCGGGCTAAAGCTGGCACATAAAAAAAGAGCGGCCGAGGCGTTATGGTTTACGGTTGATAACCGCCTGGCCGAAGGGTGCATAAGCAATGTGTTTCTGGTCAAAGATTCGGCCCTTTACACTCCGCCGATTGTAACGCCGGTCCTTGCGGGCGTAGCGAGGAAGACCGTCTGTCAGCTCGCCTTGAAGAATTCCATCAAATTAGTCGAAAAGGACCTTTACATAGATGACGTATTGAGCGCCGACGAGATGTTTCTGACGAATGTGATTATGCAGGTTATGCCGGTAAGTGCAGTGGAAAAGCACAAGGTAGGCGACGGCAAGGTCGGGGCGATAACGAAAAAGCTGCAAAAGTATTTCGATGAGTTTATCGAAAATGAATGTCGAATATCGAACAAGGAATTTAGAATGTAGAATTGAGATTGCCACGCATCGCTTTGCGATGCTCGCAATGACAACATAGGAACAACGAGATACGAAAACAATGAAGATAAAAGATATTGCAGAGAGAATCGAAAAAATAGTCCCTCTAAAATTGGCGCAGGACTGGGACAATGTTGGATTGCTCATCGGTGACCCGCAGCGTAATGTAAAAAACATCCTGCTGACCATTGATATAACCGGCGACGTTGTCGCTGAGGCAAAAGAGGTGAAAACCGACTTGATTATAAGCTATCATCCGGTGATTTGGGACGGCTTGAAGAAAATCACCACTGATGGACCTACCGCCGTTGTCTACGATTTGATTCAAGCTGGGATTTCGGTCTTTTCGATACATACCGCTCTGGACTCAGCCATAGGCGGGGTAAACGACGGCCTTGCAGAGATTATCGGTATCCGCGATGGAAAGCCGATCGGCGATTACGTCGACAGTCCTGGCGGCGATAATTACAAACTCGTTGTCTTTATTCCTATCGAATCGGCAGCCAAAGTTTCAAATGCGGTTTTTGCCGCCGGCGCAGGGGTAATAGGCAACTACAGCAACTGTGGTTTCGGCGCCGAGGGGACAGGCAGCTTTCTGCCTTTGAAAGGTGCAAAGCCGGCCATAGGCAAGAAAGGCAGAATAGAGACGGTACCGGAGATAAGATTTGAGACGATTGTGCCGGCGGAAAAACTCGACAACGTAATATCAGCAATGAAAAAGGCGCATCCTTATGAGACGCCCGCCTTCGATTGTTTCAAACTATACGGAACCCAGCGCGAATTCGGCCTGGGCAGAATCGGCAAATTAGAGAAACCAATGTGGATAGAGCAGATTATTAAGAGGATAAAGAAATATACCGGCGCCTCGGCCTTCGGTATAGTCGGGGATGACAAACGACTGGTAAAAACCGCGGCGGTCTGCGCCGGCTCGTGCGGTAAGATTATCAATTCGGTCATCGCTGCTAAATGCGATTTGTACCTGACCGGCGAATTGAAACATCATCAGGCATTGGCCGCACAAGAGGCAGGCCTGACCTGCATCTGCCTGAGCCACACCGTCTCCGAACGGTTCATACTGAGCAAATTAGCAAAACAGTTGCAAAAGCAAATCAAACAGGTAACAATTAGAATAAGCAGAAAAGATGCAGACCCGTTTAAGTGGAAAAACCTATGACAAAAAAGCACAATGGAAATTGCGACTCATTGCAGAAAAACCAGAATGTTGAGCCGACGGTTGAGTCGGCCACAGAAGCGGTTTTATTTGCCAGCGATGAGCCACTCTCGGCGGAACGACTGGCTGATATTGTTGGAACAGGTGTAAAACAAATCCGCACGCACATCAAAAACCTCAACGACAAATACCAGGCCAACAATAACGCCTTTAGAATAGAGCAAATTGCCGGCGGCTATCAAATGCTTACCTTGAGCCCTTACAATCATTGGCTAAAAAAACTGCTTCGCGTCCGCAGCGACAGCAAACTGAGCCCCGCGGCACTGGAGACGCTTGCGATAATTGCGTACAAACAGCCGGTTATCCGGGCCGACATCGAGTCCATCAGAGGCGTTGCGGTCGGCGAGATAACTCGAAGTCTTATGTATAAGGGGCTGGTCAAGATTGTTGGCCGGGCCGAAGTTTTAGGCAGGCCGATGCTGTACGGAACAACAAAGAAGTTCCTTGAAGTCTTCGGCCTGAATTCACTCAAAGACCTGCCCAAAATCGAAGAGCTCAAAAAACCGGATTAACAAGAACGTTTTTGCAGGTCAGAGGTGAGTAACATGTCAGGTAACCGACTTCTTATTTCGCTGTTGCCAATCATAATAAATCAGTCAGCATGTGGCACGGTTTAATCCCACCTTAGTACCGCTACGTCTGAGCTGACGGCGTGTGCAGGTCGCGGATGCTTTGGGCTGAAAACGTACATATCCTCCTGCTTTTCAATAACGACGAAGCTTTCATCAATCGAGCCGTCCGGCTTCGCAACCTTATCGAGCGAAAGTCCCAGATGCCCGGCAAGAAACTTGTAGGCGCCGATGCGCTTCGACCGGCCATAATCGTGTCCCTCATCGGGAAGATGCAGATTCTCTATGCGAGACCCGGCGCCATAGAGACGATAAACATTGCGGATGTAAGGGAACTCGACCTTCGGCGTATTTTTGGTCCAATCTTTGCCGTTGGAGATTAGCAACTGGGGACGCGGCGCGGCCAGAGCGGCAATGTCCGCATTGTTCGTCTCGTGGGTATCGCTTTTGTGGATGGGCATACCGCTTTCGCAGTTACACCCGCCGAAGAAATGTGCTGAGACCATCACAGTGGGAACCGAAACGGCGATGCGGTCATCCACAGCCGTCAATAGAAACGATTGTGTCCCTCCGCCCGAAGCACCCGTTACACCGATGCGCTTAGGATCCACGTCTTTGAGTGAAGTAAGAAAGTCGATGGCACGGATACTGTTCCAGAGTTGAAGTTTGAGAACCTTCGGGCGTCTATGCTGCCACCCGGCATTTTTCCAATCGCCCCACCCCACCATATCATAGGAGAAAACGATTGCACCCATACGGGCCAGAGTTGCACATCGCTTCTGCTGTTCAACTCGAAATCGTCCGTAGCTATCAGGCCTGCTCGCATGACCATGCGGACAAAGCACTGCAGGAAGTGGGCCCTTGTCCTTGCGAGGACGATACAAACTTCCCGTGACAAAAACGCCTGGCAGAGACTCAAACGCCACGTTTTCAACCGTGTAGCCATCGTATTCACGTTTGCTGTGAATGATAGGATTCAAAGCGCACTTCTTGGGCATTGGCAAAAGCTCAGCCCCACGGAGGATGCCTTCACGAATTCTTTTGGCCCGCGTTTTCCATTCGGCCAAATTGGAATAACTTCGGGCAAATCCGGCGAGCTGCTCCTTCGCCGCCTCTTCACTGTGATAATGCCC
>DAOVNI010000040.1 GCA_030630315.1 Phycisphaerae bacterium
ACCATGCTTTCTTTTATGCGAAAAATTACGAAAGAAAACGTTATTGTACGCTTATTGAGCTATAAATCAAGGAAAAACACGACTAATTCTTAGCGCACAACAATTATAGTTGACAAATGGTGCCGGATTATGGATAATGAATTTCACCTAATTTCAGATTCCAAACGCAGGCGGGAAAAACAATGCGTCTGGTTGTGAAACAAAATAATCGCATCGTAAACGAATTTCAATTCACCGAGGGCCCTGTCTATATAGGCAGGCAAGCCGACAGCCAGATTCTTTTGCCCGGCGGAACAGTCTCAAAACAACACGCAGCAATCTTTACCACTGACGATGGGAAATGGATGGTCGAAGATAAAGACTCGGCGAACAAAACATATCTAAACGATAAGGCAATCCACCAAGCTGAAATTAAAACCGGCGACGTCCTTCGTATAACTGATTTTACTATCGAAGTCTATCTCGAAGACGCTACCGTTGCCGACAAACCGGTTCATACCGAAAAGACGTTTCATCTGGAAGCTGCACTGACAACCCCGCCTCACGAAATTATAGTAAGAAAGACGGATGCCGCACACGCCCCCGCTATGAGATTGCCGGCCAAAAGATTAACGGATTTTTCGCAGGCCACCGAGGCAATCTGTGAAGCCGACAGTCTCGACAAATTGCTGCTGACCTTATTGAATATCACATTAAAACAGTTCAGTGCGCTTCGTACCTGGTGTGCCTTGAGAAGCCAGCCGGCCGGCCCGATGACCTGTCACGCAGGCAAAAAACGGGATGGCCAAACCGTCCAGCTAAGCGACATAAAACTTAATGACAAAATCGCTCAAGCGGTTGAGAAGAGCCAGTTCCTGGTCCTGCCGCGAGTCTCAGCTCAATTAGAAGAAGAGGAAAGAATACGCTCTGCACTGATAGCAGCTATTATCCGCTCCGCCGGCTGTTTCGGCGTGTTGTACGTTGACAACGCTATGGCCGACGACCACTACAGTCTCAGCGACCTCGACTATCTGATGCTGCTCGCAATGCACACAGCCGCTACTATGAAAAACCTCTGACACCCGCCACTATTGTTCCCAAAGCCAATTGCCGGCGAAAATGGCGAAATCAATGAAATTGACAATTCCGTCTCTGTCGAGGTCTTCAGCCAATAAAACCACCTCATAAAGCCATTTGTCCGTGAACAGCATCATATCCGTGTAATTCACTGAGTCATCATTACTTACGTCAGCTACGTTGCCGAGGTCCGATGCAGACATACTCGCCTCAGATGTGCCGCCATAAGCACCCATATTTATTCGCTTGCCGTGCGGCCATAATTCCCCAGCCCAGTCTGAATGGGGGTCGCCTGCATCGATACACAAGCTTGTGTTGACATCATAGACCCACTCGTTTTGGTTTGGGTCCCATCGCCCGGCAGCGGATTGTAAATGGTAGTCGTCATTTGTGGTATCCGCAAAGCACGGGTCCTCGCCAATATTGCCGTGGCCCGCGAATGTGTCCAGCCCTTGAATGCAGCTATAGTTGATGACCGGCCCTCCAACGCCTGTTGTATGGATTTGCGCGGATTCGTCCATACCGCCTTCATCGCTGTTACCCCAGAAGATGCAGTTTGTCAGCGTCGGTTTGCCTATGGAGTTATACATCCCGCCGGCCAAACCGTAGCCGCTGTCTGCCTTATTCCCGGTGAAGGTACAGTTGGTCAGTATCGGATTGCTGTAGGAGTTAAACATCCCGCCGCCCAAACCGCCGACGTTCTCGATGCCCCGGGCATAATTCCCCTCAAAGATGCAGTTGGTAAGCGTCGGATCGCTGTGGTCGTTGTACATCCCGCCGCAAACACCGCCGTAATAATTGCCGAACTCGTCCATGCTGAAGTGAGCATAGTTGTCGGTAAATATGCAGTTTGTCAGCGTCGGATTGCTGTAGTAGTTGGACATCCCGCCTCGGTCGTCTGCCCTATTTGATCTGAAGGTGCAGTTGGTAAGTATCGGATTGCTGTGACGGTTATACATCCCGCCGCCACCTCCTGAATAGTTTGACTCGAAGGTACAATTAGTTAGTATCGGATTGCTGTGGTCGTTATACATCCCGCTACAATGATTCCTGAAGAAAGTGCATTTTGTAATCACGGGGCAGGAATTGTTCCGGCAATAGATTCCGCCCGCCCACATACCTCCTTTATTTTGTTTTATTATACAATTTCTGATTGTTGGTGAGGAATTGTTACAATATATCCCGCCACCATAGGCAGGCACATCGAAAAAAGCTCTTGCTTCATTTTCGCTTATTATGCAATTGCTGATTGTTGGCGAGGAGTCCTCACAATATATCCCGCCACCATAGACAGGACTACCACCATAACCAACATCTGCTTTATTTCCAGTTATTATACAATTGCTGATTGTTGGCGAGGAGTAGATGGCACAATATATGCCGGCACCGGAGCCAGCTACCCAGCCACCGGTAACTGTGAATCCCTCTACGACAGATTGGGAGGTTTCGCCACTATGGAAGTAAAATCCGCGATGAGGGTGTGAGACATTTCCTTGACAGTTGATGATGCAGCTTTCCGGACCACTCACACTCTTTAAGGTTATAGCTCTGCCGTTAAAATCAATATCTCTATTGCCGTTGCCGGTATAAACCCCATCCAGAACTACAATTGTGTCCCCATTGGAGGCGTTATTAATCGCTGATTGAATCGTGGGAAAGTGCAAAGGAACGAATACTGCATGCCCAACATAAACATAAAGCGTAACATCAATCAAGTGTGAAAAGCCCGAGTTTGTATTCGTAAACCTCACAGTATCTGTATACCTGCCCTCAGTTAGAGTGTTGGCAGTCGAGTTGATACACATCTCCACCGGCACAGAGGCGCCGGGAGCTAATGTTCCACCACCTGGAGTAACATCTAACCATGATTGTGTCCCTTCTGCGGTCCAGTTCAATGCTGAAGTACCCTCGTTGGTTAGCGTACAGCTCTTACAAGCCGGGCTGAACGGCCCACCCTCAGGTCCAAATGAGAAAAAACTATCATTCGGCGAGATAACCAGAGCATCCAATAAGTCACCATCCAGACATACATCGTCTATATTCCAGCCTGCATAGGCCGCCGAAAAATCTGTTGGGCCCATACACCAGCGTATGAAGACCGTCGGCTGACCATCCGCCACGGCGGAAATATTATATTCGCAATATACCCAGGAAGAATCAGCCAGGTTACCCTCACCATTTACCCAAACATCTGTCCAGTTTGTTCCGTTATTACTGACCTGAATCTTGGCGTGGTCGAATAGTGACGATTCAACGCCGAGCCACCGCCAGAAACTCAGATTGACATTTTCTGCAAGAGTGCAGTTTAACGCTGAGGTGGTTAAGCAGTACTCAGCTATGTTGTTTTCGTAGTTGCCGGCTAAATTATAGCCATAAACATTAGCACCCGTGTAACCTGAGGTAGGGTCATAACTTTGTGGCCCTCCTCCCCCTTGAGGAACACCAAACTCCCATTGACCTTCAGTTGTCCAATCAGGGTCTGAGTCCATTGGAAAGCAAACGATTACTTCTGCCGTACAGGGAACCACTAAAAGCAGGCAAATAAGAATGACCATTGAGATTCTCATTTTTTTTACCTCCGAAAAAACTGCTAATACTTCCCAGCCCGCCAATTTACCTTCAAGACTTGTCGGTTGTGCTAAAAACGCCAGAAGTCCGGCGGACTTATCCTATTCAATTGCTCAGCTTATTATAGGACATTTGAAGCTGCCCGTCAAAGCAAATGTGCTGAAAATCAATAATATTGTTCAAACATCAGGCTTGACAATTCTCGGCAAATCGCTATAATATGATTATATAAGGGCCTATCTTTACAAATCTTATGGTAAAGTAATGCTCTGCTAAGCCCGCAAACGGTAATAGACCCGGACGTCGGGGAAAAATTAGTTTATAAACTTTGAGGTCGGTATAAATTATGGCTGCGGAACAACCTATCGACATGCACACAAATCTCGACCATGAGCCGGGGTTGAACAAGTTCTTCAGGGCCGCTATCAAAACCCAGGCAAATGACCTGCACCTCAAGGTCGGTCAACCCCCGAAACTACGCATCTTAGGAGAACTGAAAAACCTTAAGGGCGAATTAATGACCCAAGAGAGAATAGAAGAGCTGGTCTTCGAGATACTAAGTCCAGCCCAGAAGGAGTTTTTCCTGAAAAACGGCACCGTGGACTTCGCCTACGAAATCGGCGATGAAGACCGCTTCCGAATAAACGTATTTCGCCAGAGAGGAATGATTAGTCTTGCAGCAAGACGCGTCAGCGCCTACGTCCCGCCGTTTGAAGAGCTGCATCTGCCGCCCATTCTGGAAAAAATAGCCGACGGCACTCAGGGTCTGGTTCTTGTAGTTGGTCCTACCGGCTGCGGCAAAACCACTACAATCGCATCGATGATAGACCACGTAAACCGCACACGCTCCTGTCATATAGTTACAATCGAAGACCCCATCGAGTATCTCTTTAAGGACAAAAAGGCAATCGTCTCACAAAGGGAAGTCGGTATTGACACACAGGACTTTGAGCAAGCCCTGACATATCTAATGCGACAGGACCCTGACGTGGTCTTCATCGGCGAAATGCGCGACGCCAAAACCGTCATAGCTGGAATGAGGGCCGCCGAAACCGGCCATCTTGTTTTTGGAACGATGCACTCCGCCAATGCCTCTCAGGCTGTGCACCGACTTTTAGACCTCTTCCCGGCGGGCGAAAGAGACCTTACAAGGCAAACTTTAAGTCTGGCAGCTAAAGCAATCATCAGCCAGATATTGCTGCCGTGCCTCAAGGAAGGGGTGGACCGAATACCCGCTGTCGAGATCCTTCTTGCAAACCCCGCTGTCAGAAAACTGATTTCCGAAGGACGCGAAACCGATTTGCCCAGCGTTATCCGGGCCTGTCGAGAGGAAGGCATGCTGGACTTTACAGACTACCTTTGTGAGCTCGTGAAAAACGGCTCGATTGACCCGAAGGACGCATATAGATATGCGCCAAGCGTAGAAGAGCTAAAAATGGCGCTAAAGGGAATCAGAACTACCGCCGAAGGTATCTTGTGAGATTTCGTTGAATTTAGGTCCCATTTTGCAGTAAGCCGCAAAAGGGCAGCCCTTTCGTAACGGAGCATCTTATGCCGGATTTAATATTGGCTTCTATCGAATACAGCGGCTACATATCCATAATCAAATTTATTATCTTTCTGCTTTTGTTCTTCCTCTGGCTGCCCCTGGTCGGCTGGGTGTATAAGGATGCCCTCGCGGTGGAAACCAAAGAGGTCTTCTGGACAGCTCTTGTTTTCGGCGCAGGAGCGGCCGCCGCAATCATTTGGCTGCTTATACCTCTTTTTGTCATCGGCATATTGTTCTACCTCATAGCCGTACCAGCGACATCCCTCGGTTATGTGATGCATCGCAACGCCAGAGTCATGGATTACGACCGTGTGCTGACCGCCGACCACATCAAAGGCCTGTTCGTCAGCAAACAAAAGAGACTTGACGCCCTCAAAGGTTTCCTTTTTATAACCGCCAACAACAATGAAGTGCCTTTGCCTGAACCGCAAACCCCGGACTTCTTCGGCTATAAGGCGGCTTACGAAATTTTTACCGATGTTAACTGGCGAAGGGCAAACAGCATTATGTTTTCCCCTACCTCCGAATACTATAATGTAGATTACTACGTTGACGGCGCACAGTTAAAACAGCCGACCATACCCAGAGACCAGATGGAATTTTTCATTCACTTTCTAAAGGACCTTGCCGACCTCGATGTCAACGAAAAGCGAAAACCGCAAAAAGGAAAGTTCAAAATCCGCCAGGATAATGAGAATACCGAGTGGGAAGTGGCCACTGCCGGCTCAACCGCCGGAGAACAAATCAGACTCAAACAAATAATGCAGCAGAAAATAGCAAGGTTAACCGAAATCGGCTTGATGCCCAGGCAGTACGAACAGCTAAATAAAATGCGCAAGCTAAAACAAGGTCTGTTTATCGTAACCGGGCCTAAAAAGACCGGTGTAACAACCACATTTTATGCACTGCTGCAAAATCATGACGCCTTCCTTAACAGTATAGGCACGCTTGAAAGACGCCTTTCCGCCGAGCTGCCGAATATAACTCAAAACGTCTTCACCCTCAGTGACACCGGCACAACTACTTACGCCAAAAAGCTGCAGGCAATAGTAAGAATGGGGCTGGACATCGTCGGCATTGCCGACTGCGAGAATGCCGAAACAGCCCGGGTCGCTTGTGCAGCCGCTAAAGATGGGAAAATCGTATATGTTACACTCAAAGCAGATAATGTTTTAAGAGCGCTCGGCAAATGGATGAAGTTGGTCGGCGACAGAAAACTCGCTGTCGAAAACTTGCTCGGCATAAGCAACCAACGACTCGTCAGAAAACTTTGCGACGAATGCAAGCAGCCCTATGGGCCGAACAGAGAGCTCCTCAGAAAGTTCAACATCCCCGCTGAAAAAGCAAAAGCATTTTACCGACCCGGCAAACTACAGTATCCGAAACACGGAAAACCCATAACCTGCGAAGAATGCCAGGGCACAGGTTTCCTCGGCAGAACGGGTGTATTCGAAACTATCACAATAGATAATGAGTTAAGAAACGCCATAAAACAAGCAAAGTCACTGTCGGAAATCGGTACGCAATTTAGACGTGCTAAAATGCTGTATCTCCAGGAGCAGGCTCTCAGAAGAGTCATTGGCGGAACAACATCAATAAACGAAATAGTCAGGATACTTGCAGCATCAAAAAAGCAAAAAACGAAAAAACCGGAACAAAAATAGTCGTTAGTGAATAGTATTTAGTCGTTAGTGACTGACGGCTAAACAGCGGAGACATTGTAATGGCCGGCTTGGTTGTAGTATTAATTATTTTAGGCTGTGTTGCTTACCAGTATCTAAAAGGTACACTCGTTAAAGCATTTGCTACGATAATAATTACCATTTGTGCAAGCGTAGTTGCATTCGGCTACTTCGAGCTCCTGGCAAATGTCTTTGTAAGCCGCAGCGATAACAGCCGTTTCCTCTCTATCGTACCCTGGGCACAGTCGCTTTCTTTTGTGCTGCTGCTCGTTCTAACTTTTGGCATCCTGCAGATAACCGCTGCGCTGCTAACCCGCCGGCCGGTTGATCTGGGACTTTACGCCGAGCGTATCGGACGCGTCCTTTGCGGAATCTTCTTAGGCCTTATCCTGTCCGGCCTGCTGCTTACTGCACTTGCAATGTCACCTTTACCAAACAAGTACCCTTACCAGCGTTTCGACCAGACGAGCCCGGATACCGAAAGGCCCGACAAGGTCTTGCTCAACGCCGACGGTTTTGCGACAGGATGGTTCAGCATCATAAGCAGAGGCAGCTTCAGCGGCAAAAAAAGCTTTGCAACCCTACATCCCAGCTTCATCGACCAGCTCTTCCTGAATCGACACAACGTCGCTGACGACGTTTCAATTGTCACCAGCTCCCAGGCAATAGAAGTACCACGGAAAAGGGAAATGCCCGCCTATTGGTTGGCACCCGAAGATACAAAAGACTCAGACGGCAGCCCTCTACAAAAAAGCCGCCACAACCTCACAATCGTCCGCGTCGGAATAAAGAGAAGCGCAGTAAAAGAGGGAAAAACAGACGCAATAGTAAACGGCGGTACATTTACGCTGTCCCAGTTACGATTAATCTGCACACAACAACCCTATGCTGAAAACCCGCTCGCCGGAAAAGGAAAAAACGTTTACCCCATCGGATACGTAACAATAGACGAGCAAATACAAAGAAAACGATTGACCGACCAGATAAAACTAAAACGCGATGACTTCGACGACAGGGTAAAATGGATTGACTTCGCTTTTTATGTGCCGGATAATTTTCGGCCCGTACTAATCGAGTTCAAGCAAAACAGCATCGCCGAGCTGCCACTCTCCGTAGGCGCTGATTAGACACAGTTGCCAGCACCTTTCGTACAGTGCCCCGAACCTGAAAAAGATATTGAAAAACCTTAGCTCCCTCTCACGCAGATTCGCAGCGCTAAAGTCCCCTGCCGATAACAGCAAACCTTCAGGAGCAAACAGCCAATGCTTCCAGATCCAGCTCCATCAGATGCTCAAGATAAGTGTTCAAATCTTCTTCAGAAAAACGGGCGAGAAATTCCGGCTTGGCACTCCTGTTGATTTCACAAATGTAGTCTATCAACTCCCTTTTACTCATATCCACACATCCTTGAAAACACCAAAGCGTAAGATGCAAAACGAACACAACTTACCGCATATCGACAGGCCGAATATTTTTTCTTTAGCCAACCAGGCACCGCCCTGAGTAACGCCCTATAACACAAGCCACTATATAACAATCGGCTCTTGTCTTTGAGTACAATATATAGCTCGACCGAGCAGACTCTTTTCGCACCTTTCTTCAATGTCCAATAAAATCCCCCTCGCCAACAGCGCACACAAACCCAAAAAAAATTACGAATTTTCTGTCTTTTTATTTTTGCGACCAGCGCAGCGCTGAAAGTCCGGCCCCTGCAAGTCCGGCCCCTGGACGGATTGAACGGAAAGAATCTCACTTCTTAATTCGATATTCCTTGTCCGGCCGGGTGGCACCCTCAAATTTATTTGGCCGTTGTTTAGCCGTCGCCGGCATGGCGACGTTTCTCATCATTCCAAGCGAAGCGCTGAAAGTCCGGCGCTTGTAAACATGTGGTTGGTAAACGCTTGAAGCAATCTGGTATGATCTGGAGCAGAGCCGGCTCATCAGCAACACTGGCTTTGCGGGTTACCTGGGTGAATAAAAGGTGGGACAAGTTATGGTCACAACAACCCTTAGCAGCCTGAAAAATCCACCTACAAACTTGACGGGCACCCATAAATCCTGTTATCAAAAAAATTCCTTTTCCTTCATACCTCAATTATTGTAGTATTATAAGCTTTAACGAAAATCTGAAAAAAATAACCTTTTTGGAGCTTAAAAAGTGGCCAATATCAACGACATTCGCAACATCGTCCTTCTCGGGCACGGCGGGGCCGGAAAAACCACGCTCGCCGAGGCAATCCTCCACAAAACCGGCGCTACAAACCGCCTCGGAAGCGTCGATGAGCAAACAAGCATCTGCGACTACTACGACGAGGAAAAAGAGCATCAGCATTCTGTTACC
>DAOVNI010000124.1 GCA_030630315.1 Phycisphaerae bacterium
CAAAAATATGGCCTTGTTTTTGTTGACCCGCCGTATTCGGCCACAAGGGATGTTCAGGCCGGTTCGCCTCTGGGTGGATTGCTTACTTTACTAAGCGAACAGGTGGCCACCGACGGAATTGTCGTGGTCAGGACTCACAAACGCACAGAACTGTTAGAACAATATGGCCGCTTCCAAATAATAGACCGGCGCCAGTGGGGGACTATGGCCGTAACTATATTGCAGCAGGCAAGCAGATGACAAACAAACAGGCAGCTATAAAAATAATTAAACGATTAGGCCGCAATGGTTTCCAGGCATTGTTGGCCGGCGGCTGTGTGCGCGATATGCTGTTGGGCAGGCGCGCCCACGATTTCGACGTCGCTACGGATGCTGCACCCGCAGACGTTATAAAGATATTCAAACGCACGTTAAAGGTCGGAGCTAAATTTGGCGTAGTGATTGTTTTGCTCGAAGATAAGCAGGTTGAAGTTGCCACGTTCAGAACCGAAGCCGGTTATATTGACGGCAGACACCCGGGGCGAGTCAAATTCGCCGGCGCCGCTGAAGATGCCGGCCGAAGAGATTTTACCATCAACGGAATGTTTTACGACCCTCTAAGAAGGCAGGTAATCGATTATGTCGATGGACAAGCAGACCTCAAAAAGCAGATAGTGCGAACCATCGGTAAGCCCGAAGAGCGGTTTGGCGAAGATTACCTGCGAATGCTGCGGGCGGTGCGATTTTCCACTCAGCTTGGCTTTGCGATTGAGCCGGGGACCTGGTCGGCTATTCGCAGCAACGCAAAAAATATAACCAGAATAAGCGGTGAACGCATAGCAGTCGAATTGGAAGGCATCCTCGTGGACCCGAACCGCTCTGCCGGGGCCGTGATGTTGATTAAAAGCGGATTGGCTGAAGCGATTTTTTCCGGCTTTGCCGACAGAGAAGCCAAATTTGCAATCAAAGTACTATACGAATTGCGAACAAAAGTTGATTTTGCTCTGGCATTGGCCGGACTTTTCTCCGGCTGCCCGGAGGAGTTTACACGTGAGAAGTGCCAGATTCTCAAACTTAGCAGAAGTCAGAACAAGCATATAAAATTCTTAATGACCAACCGGGGCAAACTGCTCGATGACCGGATGTCTTTGGCTGAATTGAAAATGATTCTTGCTGAGCCGTATTTCCGGGACCTGTATGAGCTGCAGAGAGCGATTGAAAAGGCCAGGCCCGACGGCAGGGGAGGTATTGCTGCGTTAGGTAGATTACGGAAAAGAATAAAGGCGCTGGGTGACGTTGAGCTGCGGCCCAAACCACTGCTCAACGGCCATGACTTAATTCGATTAGGTGCCGTACCAGGCCCCGGATTAGGCCAGTTGGCCGAAGAGATGTACATCGCCCAATTAGAGGGAAAATTACAAACACCACAACAGGCCCGGCAGTGGGCGAAAAAGTGGTTACAAAAGCACAGAATAATTGAAAAATAAATGCAGCCTTTCACTCTTTTAATCAAGCCGTCCGGTTCAGATTGCAATATTGATTGCAAATACTGTTTTTACAAGGCCAGAGCGCCCGAGTTTGGGCGGGGCAAACAGCGAATGAGCGATGAAGTGCTTGAGAAACTTGTTAAAGACTATATGCGGCTGGGTTTTCCGGTCTCCGGCTTCGCCTGGCAGGGGGGTGAGCCAACGTTGATGGGTGTCGATTTTTTTAGAATGGCGGTGCAATTGCAAAAAAAACACGGTACCCCCGGCCAGCAGGTAAGCAATACCCTGCAGACCAACGGAGTCTTACTTGACGACAAGTGGTGCCGGTTTTTCCACGAAAACAAGTTTCTGCTCGGCATTAGTATCGATGGCCCAAAAGAATTTCACGATTACTACCGCGTGGACCATTCCGGCGCCGGCACCTTTGATAAGGTGATGAGAGGTATTCAAACTTGCAAAGAATATAAGGTTGAATTCAGTGCCCTCGTCCTGCTGAACAACAAAAATGTTGAGCATCCGGGCCAGTTATTTGATTTTCTTATTGAAAATGATATGACGTACTTGCAGTTCATCCCCTGTGTCGAGCTTGACCCTGCAACAGGCGAGATAGTGGATTTTTCAATTACGCCGCAGCAGTACGGCGAATTCTTGTGCAGGATATTTGACCGCTGGTACGACTACGGCCTGGAAAAGCTGAACATTCGTGACTTTGATTCGATAGTAACCTTTTACGTTCTGGGCAAACACACGATTTGTGCATACAGTAAACAGTGCGCCGGTTTTTTAGTCGTCGAGCACGCCGGCGATGCCTTTTGCTGCGAGTTTTTTGTAGAGCCGAAGTGGCGCCTGGGCAGCATCTTAGAAACACCGATGGAAAAACTCGTCGCTGGCAGTAAAAAGCGGGCCTTTGCCCGGGCCAAACAAAATCTTAGCAACAAATGCCTGCTCTGCAAATATCTTGATATCTGCCGCGGCGGCTGTATGAAGGATAGAGTTCGCTGGAATGACACCAGTGGGAGCCGAGAAAGCTATTTCTGCGAAAGCTATAAGCAGTTCTTCGACTACACATTGCCGAGGTTTACTCAAATAGCAGCCGCCATTAACGCCGGTTCGGCTGCCAGACACACCCGTTCGGCTGATAGAGTCAGGCTGCATATTTAGGAGCAGACGCAAAAAGCCGCCCCACAGAATGATTAAAAAATAATGATAACATAAAGCTCTTTATGGTACGTTTTCAGTGGTGTGGGGAAATGAAATTCCTATCTTTTTTAATATCAAAAGGATATGATAAGTAGCAGTATTAAATAAGGAACTTTCGAAATGAATGCAAACTTAAATCGGCGTGATTTTCTAAAGGCCGCGGGCTTAGGGGCGGCGTCTCTGGTGCTGCCGAGCTGCGCCGGGGTTTGGCGGTCACCTGCGGGTCGTGCAGCCGACGAGAAACCGAACATAATCTTCATTATGGCCGATGATATGGGTTACGGTGACCTGGGATGTTACAACAGGGATTCGAAGATTCCCACGCCGAATATGGACCGGCTGGCAAAGGAAGGTATTCGCTTCACAGATGCTCATTCGCCGTCTGCGGTCTGCACACCCACACGCTATGGAGTCCTAACAGGCCGATATTGCTGGCGAACACGCTTGAAAAGAGGAGTTCTCAATGGATACTCGCCGAGCTTAATAGATACCAGGCGGATGACAGTTGCATCGCTCTTGAAGCAGTATGGGTATGCCACGGCGTGTATTGGCAAGTGGCACCTTGGCCTGGGTAGTGACAAGAGAACAGATTTTAGCAAACCGCTTGCTCCCGGACCCAATGCACTTGGCTTTGATTATTTCTATGGTATATCCGCTTCTTTGGATATGCCGCCTTACTGCTACATCGAAAACGACCGGGTTGTGAAGGAACCGACCTTGACGGTCGAAGCCGGCGAAGCCAGCAAGGACGGATGGTGGCGAAAAGGCCCCATTGCGCCCGGTTTCAAGCATGTGGACGTTATGCCGACCTTAACAGAAAAGGCGGTCGCATACATTGACAAACATGCCAAGAGCTCGCGAAATTCACCATTTTTTATGTATTTCGCATTGCCGGCACCTCACTGTCCTATTGCACCGGCAGATTTTGTCAAGGGGCGCAGTCAGGCTGGAGGCTATGGTGACTATGTAGTGGAAGTGGACTGGGCCGTTGGAGAGGTCATGAAAGCGCTGGAGCAGAATGGCTTTGCCGAGAATACGCTGATTATGGTAACCAGTGACAACGGCTCGCCGGGTAGGACTAAGATTAAGCGAGCGCCATATTCGATTATCGAGGTATATGGTCACTATCCAAGTGGTGATTTGCGCGGCATCAAGGCGGATATCTGGGATGGGGGCCATCGCGAGCCATTCGTCGCCCGTTGGCCGGCCAGGATTCGGGCCGGAAGTACCAGCGACGAGCTCATCTGTCTTACAGACCTATTGGCGACCTGCGCAGCAGTTGTTGGGGCGAAGCTGCCCCCACTCTTGTCTTCGACAAGAAGACGTGGGGGTGAGGATAGTTACAGTATATTGCCGGCTTTGCTGGGCAAGAAGATGGATAAGCCGATTCGCGAAGCGGTTGTGCATCATTCCGGCTCAGGAATGTTCGCCGTTCGACAGGGAAAGTGGAAGTTGATCCTTGGCCGTGGTTCCGGTGGTTTTACCAAGCCAAGCCGTGTGAAGCCCAAGCCGGGTGAACCTCGAGGCCAGCTATACGACCTGCACAAAGATCCGGCGGAGACAAATAACGTATGGGCCGAACATCCAGGAATCGTGCAGCGTCTGACTAACTTGCTCGAAAAGTATAGGAAACAAGGCCACAGCCGACTGAACTGAAGGCTATTCGAAAATAATTGAAAGAAACTCTGAAATCAGAAGGAGAAGACGGATATGACTGCATACACTTACTCACGTCGCGGTTTTCTAAAAGCCATGGGTCTCGGGGCAGCGTCTCTGGTTCTGCCGGGATGTGCAGGCGCTTCCGAGGGATTTTTTGGGAAGAAAGCTGCAGGCAAGCCCAACATCATATTGATTATGGCTGACGATATGGGCTATTCGGACATAGGCTGCTATGGCGGGGAAATCAGCACGCCGAGCTTAGACAGGCTCGCTGCGGGCGGCCTGCGCTTCACACAGTTTTACAACACCGCCCGCTGCTGTCCGACGCGGGCAAGCCTGATGACGGGTCTCTATCCGCACCAGGCGGGCGTGGGGCACATGATGTCCGACCGCGGTCTTGACGGTTATCGCGGCGACCTCAATAACCGCTGCGTTACAATTGCCGAGGTGCTCAAGCAGGCCGGTTACGCAACCTATATGTCCGGCAAGTGGCACGTGACCAAGCACCGGGGGCCGGATGGTCCGAAGTACAACTGGCCGCGTCAGCGCGGCTTCGACCGCTTTTACGGAACCATTCACGGCGCCGGCAGTTTCTACGACCCGTGTTCCCTGACTCGCGACAATACGCAAATACCGCCTGATAGCGATGACTTTTATTACACCAATGCCATCAGCGACAACGCTGTCAAATTCATTCGCGAGCACAATTCGGATAATCCGTTCTTTATGTATGTCGCCTACACAGCGCCCCACTGGCCGATGCATGCACTGCCGGAGGACATTGCCAAGTACAAAGGCCGATACGCCCGGGGCTGGGACGCACTGCGGGCTGAACGACACAGGCGCATGATCGAGATGGGAATTGTCCAGAGCAAATGGAAGCTTACAGAGCGTGATTCGCGAGTTCCGCCGTGGGAGCAGGCCGAGAACAAACAGTGGCACCAGCGCCGTATGGAAGTATATGCGGCGATGGTCGATTGTTTGGATCAGGGCATCGGACGTATCGTCTCGGAATTAAGGAAAGCGGACGACTTCGAGAACACACTGATTTTCTTCCTGGCCGACAACGGCGGCTGCGCCGAAGAGTACGGTAGTCGCGGCCCAATCAAGCCGGACCCGTCGAAAGAAATACCATTGAAGCCGATGGACAAGAACGCCCTGCAGCGAGATATGCAGCCTAAGGTCACGCGTGACGGTCGCCCGGTGCGTACCGGTAAGGGC
>DAOVNI010000169.1 GCA_030630315.1 Phycisphaerae bacterium
CCCTCGATTTCGATTTCGCTTCCTATGTATTTTCCGTAGATAACCTGGTCGTTTTTCTTTACAGACATTTTGCTTCGTTTGCCATCCTTGAGCAGTTTACCCGGCCCGGTGGCTATTATTTTACCGATCTGCGGTTTTTCTTTTGCGGTGTCGGGCAGGATGATGCCGCCGGTGGTTTTTTCCTCCGCCTCTGATTGCTTTATTACAACTCTGTCGTCCAGTGGTCTAAGTTTCATAGCTCACTCCTTTTCTATTTTGGTTCCACTTTTTAACTTTTTAATTGTCTTTGATTGATTTCAAGTACAACAACAGTGTCGGTTGCTTCAAGTCCTTTGACGTCCTGTCCGATAGGCAGGTCGATGACAACCATGTCTTTGTCTTCCCGCGTAACGTGCAGTTCCAGTGTCTTCTGACGCAAAAGGTAGGCTTTTTTGGTTTGGTCTTTTACACCTGGCACTTTAAGTTTGGCGTCTGCGGGCCAATCGAATATATGCAGATATAACTTGCCGGGCTTTGCGGTGCATCGGCCCCAGGGAACTTTTCCCAGCGGGCTGGCGGTAGTGCCGTAGATGCTTTCGCCATTGACCTTAAGCCAGGCGCCTATTAATCGCAAGCGCTCGACGCTGGGCTCTGGGATAAGGCCTTTGGCCGTCGGGCCGACGTTGAGCAGGAAATTGCCGCCCTTGCTGGCGATATCAACGAGCTTACGAAGCAGGTCTTCGGTTGACTTCCAGTTGTGGTCATAGGACTTGAAGCCCCAGGTATTATTCATAGTCATACAGGATTCCCAGTCAACACCGGGCAGACCCTTTGAAGGTATCTGCTGTTCCGGTGTGCCGAAATCTCCGGCATACTCCTGGTCGTCCTTGTTCAGGCCCTGCATGCCCTTTCGGCCCTTGCCCACGCGGTTGTTGATAATGATGTCCGGCTGAAGAACTCGAAGAAAATTATACAGGTCCTTACCCTGTGGCTCGGTCCAATCCTTTATCCATTCGCCATCGAACCACAGCACCCCAAGAGGCCCGTAATTGGTGATGAGCTCCTCGAGCTGTGGCTTCATATAGTTTTCGATGTATCGGCTGAAATTAGGATTCGTGCGGCTGCCGTCGTTATAGTTCGGGTAGAAGGGAGCTTGAGCATCGGGGTGGTGCCAGTCCATTATCGAGTGGTAGAAGCACAGCCGGATGCCGTGCTTCTTGCATGCCACAGACAGTTCTTTAAGTATGTCGCGTTTGAACGGCGAAGCATCCATAATGTCATAATCGCTGACTTTTGAATCCCACAAGCAGAAGCCATCGTGGTGCTTTGATGTGATTACTATGTACTTCATACCTGCGTTCCTGGCGATTCGCACCCACTGGTCAGCATCGAATTTGACCGGGTTGAACTGTTTAGTGAACTGTTCATACTCTGAAACGGGGATGTCGGCACTTTCCATAATCCACTCACCGATGCCGCCGATTTTCTTGCCTTTCCACTCACCGGCCGGCACTGCATACAAGCCCCAGTGAATGAACATGCCGAAGCGGGCCTCTCGCCACCACTGCATCCGCTCGTCACGCTGCTGTTTGGTTTCAGGCCCTGGCGATTGCGCGTAACCCAGAGTTGCCAGAATGAATAGCACGGCGATTACAATTGCCGGGTTCAAAAGTATTCGTCCGCTTGTTTTGTTATTCATTTTTTTGCCTTCTTTTTTATTACAATAATCAATTATCAATATCGAAGTCGAAGATCCGGCATCTGTTTGACGGAATCCGGCGTCCGTTTGACGGAATCACTTCCGAGGTATTACATCATACCCATTCCGCCGCCCATACCGCCACCCATACCGCCACCCATTCCGCCGGGGGGCATTTCTTCTTTTTCTTTGGGCTTTTCGGTAACAAGGCAGTCCGTGGTTAGCAGCAACCCGGCTATACTCACGGCGTTTTGCAGGGCGATTCGTGTTACCTTTACCGGGTCAATGACGCCGGCGCCGAAAAGGTCTTCGTATTCGTTCGTGTCGGCGTTGTAGCCGAAGCCGCCTTTGCCTTCTGAGACTTTGTTGACTACGAGATTTGGCGTTGCTCCGGCATTGTAGGCGATGTAGTAGCAGGGCATTGTGAGGGCCTTTGCCATTATATCGGCACCGGTTTGCTCGTCGCCTTTGAGTTTTAATTGCTTGACTGCATCGATACAGCGGATGAGGGCTACGCCTCCGCCGGGCACAATGCCTTCTTCGATAGCCGCCCTGGTGGCGTGGAGGGCATCTTCGATTCGAGCTTTTCTTTCCTTCATTTCCGTTTCACTTGCGGCACCGACATTGATTTGAGCGACGCCGCCGGTCAGCTTGGCGAGCCGTTCCTGCAGTTTCTCGCGGTCATAATCGCTGGTTGTGATTTCTATTTCGTTCTGGATTTGCTTGATTCTGCCGCTGATGGTTTTTTCACTGCCGGCACCTTCAACAATGATTGTATTGTCGTTGTCGATGGTTACCTTTTTGGCCTGGCCGAGCTGCCTGATGCTGATATTTTCCATCTCGATTCCCAAATCTTTGAAAATCGGCTCTGCACCCGTTAAGACTGCTATGTCCTGCAGCATCGCCTTTCTGCGGTCGCCGTAGCCGGGTGCCTTGACCGTTGCAACCTGCAGGACGCCTTTTAGCTTGTTGACCACCAGCGTTGCGAGGGCCTGGCTCTCGACGTCTTCTGCGATAATCAGCAGCGGCCTTTTGCTTCTTGTAATCTTCTCAAGCAGTGGCACGAGTGTGGCTACATTGCTAATTTTGTCCTCGTAAACGAGTATGTACGCTTTTTCCAGTTCGCAGATCATATTGTCCACGTCGGTTACGAAATGCGGCGAAAGGTAGCCGCGGTCAAACTGCATCCCTTCGACAAACTCGACGGTTGTCTCGAGACTTTTGCCCTCTTCGACTGTGATAACGCCGTCTTTGCCGACCCGCTGGAAGGCTTCGGCCATAATCTTTCCGATTTCTATGTCGTTGTTGGCCGATACCGAGGCGATGTTGATTATGTCATCGGTTTTGGTGATATCGATGGGCTTTGCGAGGGAGGCGAGCTTGTCGGTTACCGCTTTGGCGCTCTTTTGCATCCCGCGGGCCAGGGCCATAGCATCTGCCCCTGCTGTGAGGTTTTTGTAAGCTTCCTTGAACAGTGCTTCGGTGAGGATGGTAGCGGTTGTCGTTCCGTCGCCGGCGATTTTTGAGGTTTTGCTTGCGGCTTCTTTTACCAGTTTTGCGCCGAGGTTTTCGTTTTTGTTGATAAGTTCGATTT
This sequence comes from Phycisphaerae bacterium, assembly GCA_030630315.1. Taxonomy (GTDB): domain Bacteria; phylum Planctomycetota; class Phycisphaerae; order Sedimentisphaerales; family Anaerobacaceae; genus JAUVYQ01. The sequence continues at coordinate 3,273 of DAOVNI010000169.1, forward strand.
CTTCAGCTACGGTTACGCCGTCTTTGGTTACGGTTGGTCCGCCCCAGCTTTTGTCGATGATAGCGTTTCGGCCTCTTGGGCCGAGCGTTGGTTTGACGGCTGCCGCCAGTTTTTCCACGCCGGCCAGCAGACCGGCTCTTGCATCAGATTCGAATGCCAATTCTTTAACTGCCATAATTGCTTGTCTCCTTCAAAAAAAAGTTCAATCGTTAATTTTACGCATAATTTATACCAGATTAGCAAAAAATATACCAGCTTTTAAGCAAACACGGCTCGTTTCAGAGCTTTCTGTCTTAAGTGGTTTTGCTATAAGCAATTATGAAATGCAAAAATTGACAATGGGCCGGGCCGGGCCGGATTTTGGCAGTAAAAAATGCAAATTTTGGCATAAAAAAAAGGTGACTACGCCAAGTTGACAGGCGGCAGCAGTTCAAAAGTCAAAAGTCAAAATGCAAAAAGTTTTGAAGAAACTGGGAGCTCCGGGCGTACGAACAGCTTACACAGCACGATTGAGAGCCGAAGAATCGGCTGTGACGCTATGTGGTCAATGAACCTGATAATCCCTCGTGTCTAATGAGGAGATTTTTTTAGCCTGTCAATCTTCTTGCCATTGATTCGGCTGTGTCGGATTGGCTGTCTCCTGAAAGTCAGGAGAGGGTTCTTCCGATGCTTCCGGGGGCTCGGTACCATCTTCAGGCCAGGACTGTGAAGTATCAACCGGCTGCTCAGATTCCTGAGGCCAGGACTGTGGCGTGTCAGGTGTCTGCTCGGATTCTTTGGCGGGCCTGAAGGCGTTGATAATTCTTTCAAATAAGTTCCAGGACATCTTTAAACTCCTTAATAAATCGAGTTTTCCTTCTTTTTTGGTGCTTTTGAGACGTTTTTGTACACACTACGGAGTATTTTCGGCGATTTCTGGCAGGGACTTTATTGCGGAAACGTTAGGGTTTTGGGGGTAAAAACGGGGGCGGGGGGATTGGTCCCCGGTTTGAGGATTCCGAGAAGCTCACCCGTAGGGATCTCCGCTTCGCTTCGAGTTTGATTGGGTTTGTTTTGGCTTTGTTTTGGCTTTGTTTTGGCATTGTATTGGCTTTGATTGGCTTTGTATTGGCTTTGTATTGGGTTTGATTGGGTTTGAATTGGGTTTGTTTTTTCGGACTCTCCGCTGCCATTTATTTTCACAATCCCTTGAATTATATACATTCACGTTCATTTGCGCTTTTTGGAAACTGGGTTTGTTTTGC
>DAOVNI010000023.1 GCA_030630315.1 Phycisphaerae bacterium
AATAGACGTGTTCGACATGTCACTTCGTTTATGGATATCAAATCCTATTCCCCAAAGGTCCATCTCAACCTCAGAGCCCAGTATGGCACTGAATATCGAAGAGGAGACTTTGCTCTTTTCACGGCTTAGCGAGGTGGTAAGGTCAAAGAACCAGCCGTCCTTCTGGAAAGCGTTGTATCGCAATTCTCCACCATACAACGAACCATGACCAAGGAAATTAATGCCGCCGCCACCATCTACATCAAACTGGCTGTAACCGGCATAAAGTTCGAGTCGCAGTTTTGGTCCCATTATCGGGAAATCGTAACTGCCGAATATAGAATATCTGTCCGTTATACCCTTATCCCAGGGGGCTTGATAAAAAACTGTAAACCTGTCGTCTATACCGGTAAGATTTGTGTTGATAAGACCTACCCGCGGAGTCCATTGCCTGTCATCGGTGCCGGAGTTGTCTACCTGCAGGAAATAATGCCAGGGGTTTGCTTCGTAAATATTATAACCTACAGAGAGAGTTTCTGGTTCCGCTCCTTTTGATACAGTTGCTGAGATGTATCTGTCCGGGTTGAGATTGAGCAGGTTAATAAACTCTTCCAGTTCCTTCTGTTTTCCAACCTCTCCAACACGGATAGGTGACCATTTCTGTAGAAAAGAAGGTTTGAGATACCCTTCTTCAACTTTCTCATTTTCCGGGGTATAGTAATTTGTTGTAACCGAAGTAACCGGAGCTTCGATAATGTTTATGAGTAAAATCTCATCTCGCAATTTTCTGCCTTCCTCAAGTGCTTCTGGCGGAACAGACACATATATACCAGAATATCCCTTGTCTTGGTAGACCGAGAGAATACATTGGGTAAGACCACGAATAGTTCTTGCAGAAATTTGACGAGGCTGGCCAGGGTTTTCGATTATATCACACAGCGTCCTGAAATCATAAAGATTAATACTTTCAGCCTTTTTTAGCGGCACACCAGAAGTGTTATACACCAAAGGAATGTTTGACAATAACTCTTCAGTTGTTATTAGAGTGTTGCCAATAATCCGAAGTTCCTTTGCGGTCATGAGCAAACTCGTATCTTTTGGTAAATCCAGTTTTGCAATTTCTTCACGGCTGATTTCTACAGCAGCTCTTTTCTTTTCTTTAATTTTTTCCTCCTGCCGCATTTTTTCTTCAAGCTTCAACTGAGCTTCGGTTTTAGTAGGCTCTGCAACAGTCTCAGCCATTACATTTCCTGCTGCAATACAAAACACAATACATAAAAGAAAGCGACGCATCATCCTTGTCTTCCTTGTCGCGCTAACCATAATTAGTCTCCTTAAATAATCCTTGGCTAAATGCCTATTAAACAAACCAAATAAAACAACATTCTTACACCGAAAGCCTTATACTAACAAGTACAAAAAAAGTCACCATATCTTCTTTTGATTGTTACCGACTCTTTAACTCTCCTGTCCGAAGATGGTTTGAATATAATGCAGTGGCTCCTCAATCTAAGAAATGTACGTACATTACATATACTCAGTCTCTCGTTGTCTTATTTTAGCATTTTAGCAAATTCCCTATGTAACTGTCAAGGACAATCTTCCAAATCTTCCAAATTTTGTAACCGGTCAGTTATGGGTGGGTTAATTCTCCTACTGATGAGACATTCGAGGCTCAAAATCCCTATCTGGGACTCAAGCCTAAGGCACAACGTCCGGTAATAACTAACGTATTGTGCGAGTTTTCAAAAACGCAGTTTTTGGCCCAAAAATCTGGTTGTTTTTTGCCCTCGGCTCAAAACTTCTGTAAAAAACTTGCTTCAAGGGCTAAAAAACAAGGTTGCTATAAAAAACCTGCACAACGCGTTAATAACTAAGCTGGATAAAAGCAAATTGAATAATTCAGAGAGAGATCTGCCCAGCTTGATTACATTATTAGCCGCCCCGACCCACTCTTGGCCTTTTTTTCCGTTAGGCTCAGGCGGAGATTAAAAAAAATAAGACAAAATTTTTTCCGGCGGTTGAAATTATTACGCTCAGCGATTCTAATCGGTGTCGCACGCATGTGCTCTGACGGGAAAACCATTCAATCGTGAGGACTATCAAAAGCTGCACGTTTGGATGCGTAAACTTTTATTTCATTCCAGCCCTTGAAAAAATTTTAATAAGGCAAATTTGGAGAATCCTTGATCGACAAAGCAAGAGATGCTAGCAGCGCTGCTTTGGGTAAAGATTTCAGTGCGCATTTCGTGCGTACTACCCCAGATGGCACAAATGGTAAAAAAACAAGCGTCGCCTGTAACCTAACAAGGTCTTGTTCTTGATAGAGTTACAGAAACTCGCAGCACCAAGGCGTGAGCTATGACATTCGAAAAAATAGGAAGTATGTCACAGCTTCACCCAGTTAATTTCCCTCGATTTGGCTGCCATGTCATAATCTGCTCCACCTGAATTTGTTAGTGGTGCTAAAACTAAGGTCATATACGTTTGGATTGCTCGAGGTATATATAGGTGATCGAAGAAAACTCAAAACACAATAATTATTTTGCTCAGTTGCTTTCGGTAAAACCTTATAGCAAGTTCAAGTTTTTACCTGAATTATATACTTTCTACTATTTTCAATCACTCTGTCAGTTTGTTTGGAAACATCCTGCACATATCTTGTAGCCATTTTCAGGTTTGCATGACCAAGTAATCGCTGAACTGCAAATGGATCTCCTGATCTGGCGGCAACAGTGGCAGCAGTCCTTCGAAGCGTGTAGAAACCTGTCCCTTTTGGAGCTTGGATACCTGCTTTTTTCATAAGCTTTGAAAATCTTGAAGTTACCAGATTGATATTGGAATATTTGCTTGAGCCATCTTTGTTAATGTGGTATGTTGTTCGAATCAGAGGTTTATTTCCTGATGTATAGAATACTAACTTGCCGGATTTGGGAATTTTCTCAAGAGACTGTATTGTTTCCGGCCACAATGGAAGATCTCTTGAAACGCCTGTCTTTCCCCTCGCAAGTTTTACTCTACCGCTTACAAGGTCCAAATTATTCCATTCAAGCTCAGTACAATCAGTGCACCCAAAGCCACAATTCAATCCCAGCCATATCATTGCTCTCGTCTGGACATCAGCAAAATCAAATAATCGATATATCTCTCCAGATGTGAAAACATGGCGCTGCTTGTGTATGATTTTAACACTGCTGACCGCATCAATATTAGGGATATAATCAAGTATGTCATTTTTCTTGGCCCAGTGAAACATTGCTTTCATGATACTTATGTGCAAATTCATTCGATGTGCTGAATTATAGGTGCATCGGAGTTTTCTACTATAGTTTTGCAAATCCAGTGTTGATATTTCATTTATCTTACGATGTTGGCCAATGAAACTCATAAATTTCTTTAAGCAGCTGATTTGATCAGCATGATGGCGGATAGTAATTTCAGCAGATGCAGCTTTGGCTTGCTGATGCTGTAAATAAATATTACACAGGCTTTTCAACGTTATATTGCCGTTAGTGTTTTTAAACATTTTAGCCTTGCCATTATGCAGAAATGCTGCTTGTTCAAGATAGCGTTCCAGTGCTTGTTTTTTATTCTTTCCAAAGTAATGCATTTTTCCTTTAATCTTTTTGCAGTATTGACCAGTTGAATGATGGGTAAGTGGGAATTTGTCTGACCGAGTTTTTCTTTTTGTTTTAGACTTATTCATAACACACCTCCGTAATAGAAACAGTTAAATGTAAAATGGTTGTAGTTTGGGTTGTCTTTTTTCAACCCACACAATTCTTAACTTGTCATAAGCATAACAAACAAAACATCTTACAATCATTAACCATTTCTTATACGAACGTATGTTCAATCCAGCACCCATGGTGGCAAACGTGTGTTCAAAACGTTCACCATTTTTTGCAATTTTTTTAAGTCTTTGATATTACTAATCTTATGGATTTATATTTTTTGTGATTTTATGAGCTATTTGGGCTTTTGGTAAGGCACAAAGAGTTGCGGGTTGCGAAAGGCATTTTACGGAAAAGGACTGTGGATTCTTTATATAAGACTTCCTACTCTGCGAAGTAGCTCCTTCTCCGTAGTAGGTACTACGAAGGATGAATTGCTACGTAGCACGAGATTTTCCACGGCTGCGTGCCTTTTTCCTTAGTAGTTGAATAAGCGCCCTTTCCGAGGAGTCCAGCCATACTTGTTTTTGGCATTCACATCGGCACCCTTGGCGATGAGCAGCTTTATCAAATCATTATTACGATTCAGCCAATAGCGCAGAGGCAAACCATGTGTAGCTAAATGCAAAGGAGTATTTCCTCGAGAATCTTTGGCATTCAAACTAGCGCCTTTTGCGATAAGCAGTTCGGCCACATTTATATATCCGCCAGCAGCAGCGCCATGCAGAGGAGTTTGGCCATTCCGGTCTCGTGTCTTTACATTGGCGCCCATCTCGATGAGAAACTCCACCATATCCTTATGGCCGTATCTGGCAGCACCCCCTAAAGGAAGCCAGCCGTTTATGTCATAAGCGCTCGCATCGGCGCCTTCCCTAAAAAAGCTTTTTACCCTGGTTAAGTCTCCTATGTAAACAGCAATATGAAAAGTAGGATTGGCGCCCTTGGCAATAAGCAGTTCCGCCACATCCTTTCGACCGGCTACAGCAGCAAGGTGCAGAGGAGTCCAACCAGACTTGTCTTTAACATCAACGGCTGCGTTGTTGGCGACGAGCAGCTCAATTACGTCCTTATGACCCTTCTCGGCAGCATAATGCAGAGGAGTTTGGCCACTCTTGTCTTTAGCATTAACAGCCGCGCCGCTGGCGATGAGTAGTTCCACTACATTCCTATGCCCCCATTCGGCGGTAAGATGCAAAGCCGTTAAACCCGTTCTGCCAACACCGCTATTGGCTTCGGCATTCACATCGGCACCGTTTGCGATTAGCAGTTCGGCCACATCCCTATCGCCCCTACCTGCTGCAAAGTGCAGAGCAGTCATCATTCTGTTATAGAGCGTTCTTTTAGCATTTACGTCGGCGCCTTCAGCCACGAGCAGTTCGGCTATCTCCTTATGGCCGGATTCAGCCGCACGAAGCAAAGCTGTTGTACCGTATCTTTCATCTCTGGCATTTACATCAGCACCTTTTGCGATAAGAAGCTTCACCATCTCCTTTCGACCATCTTGTGCGGCCATAGCCAGGGACCTTCCATCCACATCAGCGCCGCCGGCAATGAGGATTTCCGCTATATCCATAAGCCCGCGGGAGGCGGCATGATGCAGCGGCTTGACGCCATATTTGTTTTTAGCATTGACATCAGCGCCGCCGGCAATAAGGATTTCCGCTGCATCCAGATGCCCGCGCCAGACGGCACTAAGCAGCGGCGTGGTGCCATATTTGTCTTTAGCATTGACATCAGCGCCGCGTTTGATAAGTATCTTCAGTTTAGCTATGTCACCAACGGCCGCTGCCTTATGTAAGGGGTACATATTACAGCCTGACAACAATCCCGTCGAACACAGAACCAAAGCCAGGAAGATACACTTTTTGCTTCTTCTGATCATAGCGCAGCCTCCCAAATATTGATTATCAAGAATAATTTCTGCAAATTTCTTTGTCAACCAACTTGTATATTATGATACCAGTTTGGCTTTCAAATTACACCCTTTATGTCAATAGCCGCAAGATTTGGTTTCGTGGTTCGCCGAGCGCGATTGGTCCCCGGTATTCAGTCACTTGACTTCGTTGACATATTGCGGTATCATTTCAGCCGATATCCAATAAATTTAACTTGAGGGCTCGAGAATGGCCGGATTTATTACCGAAGATTTTCTCCTGCAAACAAAAACTGCAAGGACCCTTTACCACGAACACGCCGAGAAAATGCCTATCTACGACTACCACTGTCATCTGCCGGCCGACCAAATCGCCGCCGACCATCAATTCGACAACCTCACTCAAATTTGGCTTTACGGCGACCATTACAAATGGCGCGCAATGCGGGCCAACGGCATACCGGAAAAATATATCACAGGCGATGCAGGCGATTATGAAAAGTTCGAAAAATGGGCACAGACCGTCCCCTACACTCTGCGCAACCCTCTTTATCACTGGACCCACCTGGAACTGGCGCGCTATTTCGGTATCGGCGATAAACTGTTAAATCCGGGCACCGCCAAGGAAATCTATGAAACCTGCAGCAAAATGTTAAGAACGCCTCAGTGGAGCTGCCGCAACATAATGCGCAAAATGAACGTCAAGCTTGTCTGCACCACTGAAGGCCCGCTCGATTCACTGGAACATCACAGAAGAATCCGAGAAGAAGGCTTTGAAATCAAAGTTCACGCCGCTTTCCGCCCGGACAAAGCTATGGCCGTCGAAGACCTCCCGGCCCTGAACGCCTGGATTGATAAACTCGAAGGAGCTTGCGACACAGAAATAACTAACTTCGCCTCATATATCGAAGCGCTCCGCAATCGCCACTACTATTTCCACGAAAACGGCTGCCGCCTCTCAGACCACGGCCTCGAAACCGCTTACGCCAAAGACTACACCGAAACCGAAATCAAAAAAATCTTTGGTAAGATAAGGTCCGGCAAAAAACTGGATGCGTTAGAGCGTCTCAAATTCAAATCAGCGATGATGATTGAATTCGCCCTGATGGACTATGAATCGGGATGGGTTATGCAGCTTCACCTCGGCGCCCTTAGAAATACCAGCACGCGAATGCTAAAAACCGTCGGCCCCGATACCGGCTTCGATTCAATCGGCGACTTCGAGACGGCTCGACCGTTGGCCAAATTCCTCGATGCCCTCGATAAGAACAAGGAACTGCCCAAAACCATTCTGTACAACCTTAATCCGAGGGACAACGAGCTTATCGCCACTATGGTCGGCAACTTTCAGGATGGCTCTGCGCCCGGCAAATTGCAGTACGGCTCCGCCTGGTGGTTCCTCGACCAGAAAGACGGAATGGAAAAGCAACTGGCCGCCCTTTCAAATATGGGCCTTCTAAGCCGGTTCGTCGGTATGCTGACAGATTCGCGAAGCTTCCTCTCGTATCCGAGACATGAATATTTCCGCCGAATACTCTGCAACATCCTCGGCAGCGACGTCGAAGCCGGCCTCTTGCCGACCGATATGGCCCTGCTCGGCAAAATGGTCGAGGGTATCTGCTTCAACAACGCCAAGGACTATTTTCCGATGGCGCTGGATTAGGCTGTTGATAACTGAGCCGTATCCGTTGGAAATTCCCTTTAGCACGAATGTGCCTTTTTACGTCGAGTGAGGACCAGAAGCAAGCATATCATAACCAAGATGGCCAGTACAAAGCTCCAGAGCGGCGGCAGGCCCAAGGCACTGGGCAGGTACGCACAGAGTAAGGCCAGTGCAGCGACCAGAAGACTGTAGGGCAACTGCGTGCGGACGTGCTGCATAAGGTCGCAGGAACTGGCGATGGAACTCATAATTGTCGTGTCAGAGATGGGGGAGCAGTGGTCGCCGAAGATTGCGCCGTCCAGGACTGCGCCGAGGCTTATCATCGTGGTCGGGCCGTAGGTGTTCCCGTCGAGCGCGAAGGCCACTGGAATAGCGGTGGGGATAAGGATGGCCATCGTCCCGTAGCTTGTGCCCGTGGCGAACGAGGTCACAGAGGCAACGAGGAAAACAGCCGGGGGAAACCAATAAGGTGAGACTCTGCCGGCCAGAACCGCCGTAAGAAACTCTCCGGTCTTGAGGCTGTCGCAGCAATTCTTAAGCGACCAGGCGAGAATCAATATGACAAAGGGAATCATAGCCCGCTTGACACCCCTTCGGAAACAATTGAGTATGATGGAAAAACGCAGCGACCCGAAGAGCTGTGAGCAGAGCAAGGCCAGTATCAGGCCGAATAACGCTGCGAAGTCGAGAATCAGATGAGTGTTCTCGGCGGCACTGATGACGTCGCGCCAGTAAACCAAACTAAGAAGCGAACCGCCTTGTCCGAGCTTGGCAGGGCCGCCGCCATCGACCCAAAGCCCGGTGATATGAAACAGAATAAGTCCACCCAGCGGCACGAGGGCTTTGATCGCCCGAGAGGATTGCCGGGTCACAGCAGGGTAACTCGAATCGGCGGCGTCTCTGAGCGGACCGGCCTGGCTGTTTTGGCCTGGACCGTTTTTGGCGGCCAGCTCTTCGGAGGTCCTCATCGGGCCGAAGTCCCGGCCCAGAATGATATGTAGAAAGACAAACGCAATCATCGACAGACAGTAGAAGCGAAAACTCAGGGCGTCAAAGAACATTGAATATCCGCTCTTATCAATGCCGAGCTTGTCTGAGATTTGACTAAGAAGGCCTACTTCATAGGCAATCCAGGTGCTGATGACTGCAAGTCCTGCGATAGGTGCGCTCGTAGCATCCACAAGAAAGGCAAGTTTTTCCCGGCTGACGCGGAACCGGTCGGTGATGGGCTGCATCATCGAGCCGACGATTATGGCATTGGTGTAGTCGTCGATGAAGCACAGCACGCCCATCAGGGCGGTGGCAATCTGAGCGGACTTTCTGCCCTTTACCCACTTCAAGAGCCAGAGTATGATTCCTCTGAAACCTCCAGATGCGATGACGACCTCTATCATCACGAATATGGGCGGGATAAATGCAAGTATCAGCAGGTTTGAGTTTATTTCGCCGTCTTCGGAGTATAGCCGTAGGGTATGGCCCACAAGAATTCCAGCCGACTTTAGCCCATCGAACCATGCGACGGGGCTGAGCGGGGCCTGCGGAACCTGCGTCAGGAAACCGCCGGCCGCAATGGCGATTCCCAAACTCAGGAGGACATTGCGCGTCAAAAAGGCCAGCGAAATCGCCAGTACGGGAGGGACGATGCTGTACCAGGCGGGTGGCTGTGAGCCTTGTTCACCATGCGGCGCAAAGACAGCAGCCAGGGCGCATAGAACAACAAAGATGATAACCGCCCCGGCATTTCTTGTGAGAGCTCTTGTTTTCAATGAACTGCTATTCTCCGTCTCCGTGGTGGATATTCGGAATCCACCTCGTTTTTTACATATCTTACTTCGAGAACGGTTCAAGCGATTCGACCCATTGCTGCGCCTCGAACACATCATAAGGGAATACAAAGATAACCGGCACAAATCAAGGACAAAAGCACACAAGAACGAGAGGTTGGGCAACAATGCCGCAAAAGCAGTCCGCAGGACACCTGCCGGTGGAGCGAGTCGAAGCGAAGACGGCCATTTTTCTGGTGAAATCACAGGAAAGTGTTGACAGTGAGCGGCCTTTGCACTTTAATCTATTCGAGAAACACGATACGCAATACGATATACGCAATACGAAATGGGTCGGTGCCCGAGTGGCTAAAGGGAACGGGCTGTAAACCCGTTGGCGTAAGCCTACGTTGGTTCGAATCCAACCCGGCCCATTATTCTCTTTCCTAATCAACTGAATCATCGATCAATCTCTAAAACATCGTCCCAGGCCATCCGGCCGGAGAGATAAAAAATAAATTCCTTGACTACAATCCGAAACATCTCAAATAATGCAGTTACTATATCTTAGGCAACATAACATAAGAGAAAAAATATGGATAAAAAAAGGAGTAATTTAGCAATGTTGATTCCAACAATAATAATGGGGGCGCTTGCAATCATTTTTCTTTTCATAGGATACTACAAAGGACAAGGCCAGCACGTCAGCGGTATTAAATCCGCCCTGAATATGACCGTTGTAATCCTGCCGTTACTAATCTTCTCCTTTATCGTGGCCGGTATGGTTCAGGTTCTTCTGCCCGGCGAACTAATATCGAAATGGATAGGGGCCGAATCCGGCATACGAGGAATATTCATCGGCACGGCAGCCGGTGCTCTCGTCCCCGGAGGCCCTTACGTTAGTTTACCTATCGCCGCCGGACTCCTGCGTTCCGGCGCCGGCATAGGAACTATGGTTGCGTTTCTGACAGGGTGGTCACTATGGGCGGTCAGCCGTTTGCCGATGGAGGTGGGAATTTTGGGCTGGAAAGTTACGCTCATTCGCGTGGTATGTACATTTTTCTTTCCGCCTATCGCCGGATTGATAGCTCATATATTCTTTGCAGGTGCCAAATGAACATCGGCTATGCAAAAAAATGTTAGGTCGCCCAACAGCGTGTTTACGCCCCACTGAACCTTCTACTCTCTGGATGTGAAAACACATCCTGAAAAGTTCCATTTTCCTGAACTTCGATAGTCACAAGCTGGACAAAGAAGAAAAACTTGTGTATAATGGTGTTTGTGCTCAAGCCGGCCAAGTCAATAATCTTAACATTCTTTTCACAAATTTATCAACGCATCTATAAGGCCTCCCTCTCTTTCTTCCCTTCTGGCCTGCTCTCTGTCATACGCTTTTACCATTTCATTATATAGCTCTCTGTCCTTAATGAAACTTTTCCTGTCCCATCTGTGCATTTTGATAAAGATACCATTCTCCAGCAGTTGCTTCCTCAGTTTGCTTTGGTCCTCAGCTTCATAATCCTTCACTTCTCCTATGTAGGCCGATATCAAAGTATCATAATGGCCGTTTGCTGCATCGACCCAGAAGTATCTAACGATTGATAAAACTATCAATGCAACAATTATCAGCAGAACTACACCT
>DAOVNI010000084.1 GCA_030630315.1 Phycisphaerae bacterium
GCATTGAAGTTTCCTCACACGGTTGAATATTGTGACACTCTTCGAATCGAAAGAGAAGAGAAAACAGGGAATACAAACTAAACCTAAATGAGGAGACCATATTATGTCTACTCGACAAACACAATTGATATTGTTATTGGTCTTATTGGTGATGTTGAGTTCTGTGCCGGCGTCGGCAGAAGGGGTGCGATTCAAGAAAATCATCGTGGACAAAACCTTCCGCTCAGAAGGCGTTGCGGTCGGAGACATCAACCATGATGGCAAGATGGACATCTTTGCCGGTGACGTGTGGTATGCAGCACCCGACTGGAAGATGCACGAAATCCGCACAGTCGGGCAATACGACGGCTCGAAAAGTTACAGCCAGTGCTTCGCCAACTTCGCGCAGGATATCAACGGTGACGGCTGGGTCGATTCCATTATCATCGGGTACCCCGGCGAGCCGTGCCTGTGGTATGAGAACCCGAAGAATCTGCCACGGCGGAGCCACTGGAAGCAGCGAACGGTTGTCAAGAGCGCCTGCAACGAGACGCCGCTGTTTGTTGACCTGCTGGGCAATGGCCGACCGGTGCTGCTGTTTGCTGTTCGCCCTGAGGGGCTGATGGCCTGGTTCAGCGTGCCGAAAGACCTTACCGGCTTATGGGATATGCACATAATTGCCGGCCCGGACGCCCCCGGCACCAAGAGGTACGGCCACGGCCTGGGCGCCGGCGATGTCAACGGTGACGGCCGAAACGATGTGCTCGTAAAAGAGGGCTGGTGGCAAGCCCCAATAGACCGAACGAAAAGCAACTGGAAATTTCACCCGGCAAAGCTCGGCCCGGACTGTGCGAATATCCTCGTCTACGATGTGGATGGTGACGGCGACAGCGACATAATTACCAGCTCGGCCCACAATTACGGCATCTGGTGGTTTGAGCAGCTATCTGGCGCAACCGGCCCGCAGTTCAAGCAGCACCTCATCTTCAAGGAGTTTTCTCAGCCGCACGCCATAATCCTGATTGACATTAATGGCGACGGTGTTAAAGATTTGGTCACCGGCAAACGATATTTTGCGCACCAGGGTAACGACCCCGGCGGCCGCGAGCCGGCGGTGCTGTATTGGTTCGAGCTTCGCCGTCCGAAGAAGGGCAAGGTCAAGTTCATCCCGCACAAAATCGACGACAACTCAGGCGTCGGAACGCAGTTTGAAGTAACCGACATCAACGGGGATGGCAGACCGGACATTGTTACCTCGAACAAAAAAGGCGTCCACGTCTTTCTGCAACTGCGTTGAAAGAGGTTCTGCCACACTAACCGCAGAGTTTCGGCAAACTGGGCATAAGAATTAAGAGCAGCATTTTGGTGACAGAAAAACGTAGCACTTTTGAGCTAAGGTAACGAACATGTGTAGTAAAGTGAAGATATATCTGGTTGCAATTTTACTGGTGGTGTCGTTTGTCGCTTTGTGGGCTAAAGACCAGGAAAGCAAAGAGGTGGACAAGGCCGGAGAGAAAAGCCTAAAGCCGGAAAAGCGCAAGCGGTACAGTGAAAGGGATATGAAAGCGTGGGCGCTTGGATGTGCGGCGGTGCTCACGGAGCGAAATCACGACTGGCATGATTCGTTAACGCCATGCCAGATAAATGAGCGGAATATAGAGAAATGGGAAAAGAGTCTTAATAATTCGTGGGGGATAAATAGTCGAGCTGATTTGTTTGATACTCTTAGATGGATTGATAGAGAAGGACACCGCAGGAAATTCGAAGCGTTGGGAAGATTTATTCAAACTCTTGGTGAGGAAGAACACCAGAAAGTTCTCGAGAGATATAAGGATGATAAGGAGGCACTTCAAGATATCAGAATTGCAAAGAAATATTATAAAGAGCTTGGACAGAAAAGCCTTTTTGGTTGGGATTACAGCAGATATATCTGTCTTTGCAGATGGGGGTATTTAATCGGATATATCAGCGAAGAAGAAGCCTGGGCTAAAATTATGCCAGTTGCAAAAATGCTGCAAAACAAGTTTGATTCCTGGAAGGATTTGGGACAGAACTATATTATCGGCCGACAGTTCTGGTCTTATAAACAAACAGAGACTGAGGGCTATTTGTGTGAAGATGCATATCAGAGACTGCTTGATATGCCTTCGAGCCCTTGGAACAAGTATTCATGGAATATGGATTTGACGGATAAAGAGACGGTTAGTGAGCCCAATGAGTCAGGCCCAGCGAAATAGAGCGATAGCGAATTCTTGAATCAGTACGAGATAGGGGAAGATGTTAAAAGTAAAAACAAAGATTGTTCTTGGAGTAGCTGTTGCGGCGGTTTTGGTGTTAATCGGAGTGGCCGTATTTTTCATTTTGCGGATGCCAAGAACACTTGTCGTGCCGGATAACTATGGGACAATTCAGTCCGCCATCGACAAAGCGAGGCCAGAGGATACGGTGTTTGTTAAGGCAGGCGTTTATGAAGAGGGAGTTGTTTTCAAAGATGGAATAAAACTTACCGGCGAAGGTATGGACAAGGTAACGATTCGGGCTCCTCGCACGGGAAATATCATTACGGTTGAGGATTGCAATAGTGGGCTTATATCCGGTTTTACACTTGAACATGGAGAGAAAGCCAGTGACAGAAGTAAACTAATGGGCGTAAGTATTAAAGCAAGCAGTGTAGAGATTGTCGGCTGCAGGGTTAGGAATGTGCCTGGTCATGGGATATGTTTTTACCACGGTGCCGATGGTGTGGCCGAGAATAATATTTGTGAAAATAACCAGAAGATAGGTATTTATATAAGTGAGCAGGAGACAGATGTAAAGGTGCGAAATAACCACTGCCGAGGGAACGAAAGGTCCGGGATATACTTTTATAGGGGTGCCAGTGGAGTAGCCGAGGACAATCTGTGTGAGGGAAATGTGGGGGCAGGAATAGTGATGCATTCGCCGGGAACAAAAGTTACCCTTAGGAATAATAAGTGCCGAAAGAATGGAAAGAGTGGGATATCTTTTCTCGAAGGTAGCAGTGGTGTAGCAGAAGATAATGTTTGCGAGGCAAACGGGGGTCCTGGAATATATTTTACCCAAGGGGGAATGGGAGTAGTGGAGAAAAACGTGTGCGAGAACAACAGGTTCCATGGGATTTGCATAAATGGGGCTAGCGAGACCGTAAAGCTCATAGAGAATTGGTGCCGAGGAAATTATATGGTGGGTATTTTTATCGAAAAGACAGGGAAAGTTGTAGTTCAAGAGAATGTCTGTGAAAGAAATGGTACTGGTGGGATATTCATAGGGCAGGAAAGTAACGCAGTAGAATTGATAAAAAACTTTTGCAGCAACAATGACGAGCAAGGAATATGTTTTTCAGACGGGGCCAGCGGCAAAGCAGATAGTAATGTGTGCGAGAATAATCCGTGGAGTGGTATTGGCGTACGAGGTAAGGGAACTAATCCTGTGCTGGTGGCCAATCGGTGTAACAATAATGGGGTTTGGGGTATTATTTACTGGGCGGGTGCTGAACCAACCATTGCAGAGGATAATGTAGCGAGCGGCAATGGGAAAAAGGATATAATGCGAAGAGATTAGAACGATTGCGAACAAATATTAAACGAACGAGCACTTAAATATTTATTTGACTGCCGGAATCAAGAAGCTATAATTAAACTGTTTGCTAGGGGTGGCTTGCTAAAAGTAGGCCTGAGAAAAAAACCCTTTGAACCTGATCAGGACAATCGCCAAACCGGCGGATATGCCTGCGTAGGAAAGTGATTGACTACATTAAAATCTGACAACCGGCTTGAAACCAAATCGCTTTCTTTCGAAGCGATTTTTTATTTCAGGGAAATTAGCCACGAAGACACAAAGGCACGAAGTTAAAAATAAATATGTTATACGCTTGGTGCCTTTGTGGCAGAAAATAAAAAAGGAAAAAAGAATGGCAACACAATTACAAATCGCACGAGCCGGAACAACTACCGACCAGGTCAAATTTGTCGCCGAAGCGGAAAATATTGATGTTGCGCTTATTCGCGATGAGCTTACCGTCGGGCGGCTGATAATACCTGCGAACAAACTGCATCTGGAAACCAATCTCAAACCGATCGGCATAGGCCGGGTCCTTACCACGAAGGTAAATGCAAATATCGGCACAAGCAGCGTTCGCTCTTCGGTGGAAGCTGAAATCGAAAAAATGCAAACCGCTCTGTCCGTCGGTGCCGATGCGGTTATGGATTTAAGTACCGGCGGCAACCTTGATGAGACCCGTGAAAAATTGCTGGCCTTGTGCCCCGTACCCTTCGGAACAGTGCCAATCTATCAGGTCATAGAAGGCAGAAATGTCGAGGACATAGACAGCAAAATAATCCTCGAGATTATCGAAAGACAAGCTAAGCAGGGCGTCGATTTCTTTACCATTCACGCCGGCGTATTAAAAGAGCATCTGCCCCTGCTCGAAAAGCGAGTTGCAGGTATTGTCAGCCGGGGCGGAGCGCTACTGGCCAAATGGATGCTATATCACAACAAACAAAATCCTCTGTATGAAATATTCGACGATTTGTGTGACATATTGGCCGAGTATGATATCTGCTTTTCTCTCGGTGACGGCCTGCGTCCGGGTTGTATCGCAGACGCCACCGACCAGGCACAAATCGCAGAATTAAGGACCCTCGGAGAGCTTACACAAAGGGCGCAGGAAAAGGGCTGCCAGGTTATGGTCGAAGGCCCAGGCCACGTGCCCTTTGACCAGATACAATACAATATGGAAATCCAGCAGCAAATTTGCCGCGGTGCTCCGTTCTATGTCCTCGGCCCGCTGGTAACCGATATCGCAGCCGGATACGACCATATAACGTCGGCAATTGGCGGGACCGCTGCCGCCTTTTACGGCGCATCGTTTTTGTGCTATGTCACGCCAAGGGAGCATCTTGGCCTGCCGAACGCCGATGATGTCCGGGCCGGTGTAATTGCAGCAAAAATTGCAGCCCACGCCGCTGACGTTGCTCGCGGCTTAAAAGGTGCTGCTGAGCAGGATAAAAAACTGAGCATTGCACGGACCAATCTGGACTGGAAAACGCATCTGGCCGAATCGCTCGACCCCCAAACAGCCGAGAGAATGCACCGAGAAGTCTGCAAGGAAATTGATGCAAAGGAATTACCTTCTGCCGATTACTGTTCAATGTGCGGCCGGCAGTGGTGCAGCGTCAGGATAAACAGAGAAATCCGCGAGGCAATAAAGTCCAAAGCTGCCACAGATGTCCCCAACTAAAATACCTGATGTTAACGCCGGCATCGACAGAGACAATCTTTACCAACTGATAAATACCAAAAAAGCCGGCAAGTTATTTTGTAACTGCATTTGCTGAAAGCAAAACCAGCGACGTCACCCCTGCGGAAGCAGGGGTCTATGGCCTGAAAACTGGATTCCTGCTTTCGCAGGAATGACAAAACATCGTTTCCGCAACAGCCCCTAATTAGTTTTTGGTAAAGTAATGAAGTCATTTTTTGTAAAAGGAATCATCCTGGCCGGTACCGGTAAAAAGGCAATTGTTCCCGTCAGGATGGTTGGCAATAACAAGTCCTTTTTCATCGACAACATAGCCCAATTCTTCAAGAGTCATACTCTTTGCATGTCCATCAAGAAATGAAACATTCGCCTTATGGTTATGACGGCCTTCAGCCGGGCAATGTTGTTCCTCAAGTGTTGGTTGTGTCCAGTTGCCAAAATATATCGCACCGGTACTTAGAGATAATTTGGGCGGATCAAGTTTGTATGAATGTGGGCCATGAGGATATCCGCTGCCCCGGCCGTCACCTACAATAATAGCAGCCGACGGCCTCTTGATTGTTGATTCCCTCACAGGATAATTTTGATATTTTCCCAAATCGGGTCTGTCTCGGGCGTTACCGAGATATTGATAATTATAGCCGTACGATCCATTGCGAATGTCATAGACACTGTATTCATAATGACGAAACGAGGGACAAATAAAATAATCATTGGTCATCATTAAAGTGTCATCATCAGTGAAAATGTCGCCTTTTTCCTTTACCCAGGGGGAAGGGTCAATTACCGGCCCTACTCCCTGGTCGAAGAACCACTGCCAACGGGGTCGTTCCCTGCCGTATTTATTTACAAAATTATATGGATCAGAGAAGTGTGTCTTTTTCATCCTGTGTGGAGGAAATACCCCGTTCGCCTGTGCATACATCACACCAGCCAATGCTAAACGTCTGACATTTGCCAGGCAGACCGCTGAATAAGCGCATTTTCTAACACTGCTTAAGGCTGGCAACAGAATTCCCGTGAGCATGGCAATAATACTTATTACTACTAAAAGCTCGATAAGCGTAAATGCTTTCCTGGCTTGTTTTTTTTGTGTCATTCTTAAATTATACTGAACTGGAATTTCCCATTTATGCCTGGCTTAGCTACACCGCCGAACCTCATTTCCAATATAATATCAAATCTGTCCTGAAAATTCAAGCTTCCTTATGGACTCAGTATGATGCCCTTGCGGCTGTAATGAGTGAAGAAAATCCCTACAACCAACGTACAACCAAAAGGTCAAATAGCATGTAAAATCGCAAAAATCGTAAATCTACAAGGTTTGTAATATCAAAGACTTAAAAAATTCTCAGAAAAAGTGAGCGTTTTGAACATCCTGTATAACATACCGGCTGCTTCATTATGTTTTCATTGAATCCAATTCGATAAAGGCTATCGGCAGGAAGATGAATACCGGCAGCCACGCCCATAACTCCGGCATTATTCTGTCAAAGACAACCTCTGTGGCCAACATTTTGCAGATAAAAGTTGTGGCGAAACATGCGCCTACCATAGCAAAGCTAAGCATAACGGCCGACTTCATCGACTTTGGGTCACGGCAAACCAAAATCGGAAGGCACCCCATAAGCATCACAAAATTGATAATCGGCTCAGTAATGCGAAAATGCTTCTGGCTGTAAAGCTGAGGCAGGTCTTTGATTTTTGTCCCCTGGGCGGCAAGGACAGCTAATTGTCGCCAGCTTAGCAAAGTTTTGTGTCTGGACTTGCGCCTGACAGGGATATCTTTTGCA
>DAOVNI010000066.1 GCA_030630315.1 Phycisphaerae bacterium
AGAGGCACTAAATCAAATGGGGATGGATTGGCAGAGCTTTAAGGAATATCAGAAAAAGGTGATTCTCAGTCAATATTACATAACATCACAATTGCCGGACAACAGGCCAATCACTTACAGTGAGCTGGTGGACACCTATAATGAAATGAAAGACGAATTTTTCTCTACGGAGGCGATGTTAAGGTTTCGGCTGATTGATATTGAAACCGCGAAATTGGAAGTGGCGGACGCGAATCAGAGTCGGCAGGAACGAGCCAGGGAATTAGCCGATGAATTGGTTGGACGAATACGGACAGGTGAAGATTTTGGCAAATTGGCAGAGGAATATTCCGGGGTATCGTTTATCGACCATAGCGACGGGGTGCGGCCGGAGAATCTGGAAAAGCCCTATGATGTTCTTGCGGCCGAAGCCGAGAGACTAAAGCCCGGTCAGATTGCAGGGCCAATCGAGGCGGGCAAGCATATCTTCATAATGAAGCTGAAAGAGAAACGCTCGAAGGGCTATGAGCCGTTTGAGAAGGTACAGGAAGAAGTAAAAGCCAAGATTATTTTAGACCGGGAGAGGCGTGCTCGCGAGGATATTTGGGCCAAACTTCAGGAGCAAGTGGCGCTTGTACAAAGAAGTGAATTTGTAGATTTCTGCCTGCAAGAAATTTACCGAATGAGCAACGAATGAAGACCCAAGACGCAAGACCCGGGACTACAGACTAATGTCTTGAGTCTTGTGTCTGGGGTCTTGAGTCTTGTGTCTGGGGTCTGGAGTCTTATGAGATGGAAATAATAGCACATGGTATAGACCTTGTGGATTGTCCGCGAATAGAAGAGATGGTAAAGCAGCACGGTGAGCGCTTCGTCAACAGGATTTTTACCGCCGCTGAACAAGCCTATGCCGAGGCGAATAAGGACCGGATAGAGAAATTAGCCGGTCGTTTTGCGGCGAAGGAGGCAATTCTTAAACTGATGGGGACAGGCTGGCGGGGTAAGATTGCCTGGACGGATATAGAGGTAGTGAACAATCCCGCGGGTCAGCCGGAGGTTACTCTTGACGGGGAGGTTAAGAAACTTGCCGAGAAGCTTGGAATTGAACATATAAGCGTTAGTATCACACATACGGCAAATTTTGCAATTGCATCGGCAGTTGCACTGGCGAAAAAGGGACAGACCTGAATTTCCTAATTTCCACAAATTTCCAAATATGAAATCGCCCGGCAAAACATGCAGTTTTTTGGTCAGGTGGAGCGAATTGTTATTTTAGTTAAAGCAACTTTAAAAATTCGTAACCGTTCAGGCCTTTAGTTGGCCTTAGGTAGAAGTGACGGAGTGGGCGCTTGAAAGTAATAGGCGGACAGAGCGTTTTGGAGGAATTGCCAGCTGGATTGGCCTTGCTTTCGGCAGGTAGCCAGTACCGTCCAGATACGTGCGTTCCATTGTCGGCCCGTCAAGGAGCGGCTGCCCTGTGTAATCCGTCGGTCAATAATCAACTGGCGAAGGCTCTGCTCAGCGGCGTTGTTAGTTGGGGGCACAGCAGGGTCAAACAGGAACCGAAACATCGCATCGCCATGCTTGCGAAAGCGTTTAGAAATCGCAGCCGACTTCGGCGGCAACTTGCTTTTCAAGTTCTGCGATGCGTCGCTTATAGAATTGTTCTCGTTTAGACGTCAATTCTTGCCCTCAAATCATTTACTATGGCTATTATTGGTCGAACGCGGCCCGCCGCTTGAAAAAATATTTTTCAGTTGACTTACCACTTGAGGTGTGTTATAAAACGGATTGAATATTAAACATTCGGTATTTGATGTTGGGTGTGTCGCCCAATATAGTCAAAATACCCGTGAACGGTTACCTTTTGAGCATATGAGATTGAAGCATGCCGTAAATTGGAAACATCAGAATGAAAAAGGAGGACATCAATGTCACCTGAGATGAATCGTCGAAGTTTTATTAAAGGGTCGCTCTTGAGTTCTGTAGGCACCGCAGTAGGAGTGTCGGCGAGTCCTGGTAAGGTATTTGCTAAAGCAACGGCTAATGTCCCCACCGGTGACAAGAACCAACCCTCACCCAAGGCAGATTTGCCCAAGGGGAAAATCGGTAATCTACCGGTCAGCCGGCTGTTGTTGGGTGGTAATTTGCTTACTCATTACACACACAGCCGGGATTTGAGATACGTATATAATTTAGCCGCACATTACAATACGGAGAAAAAAATCCTTGAAACATTGGCGCTGGCTGAAACCTATGGTATAGACACTCTAAGTATCCATACTGTCCCCTGGGCCTTGAATATTCTTAAAAAACATCGAAAGCGTGGCGGCAAGATAAAATGGATCATATGCCCTACGGCCCCTGTAACACCCGGAATGAATGAATACGCCGAGCAGGTTAGCCGGCTCATTGACGATGGCACTGACGCTATCTACCTGTGGGGCGTCCACGCCGACCGACTCATCTGGAATAAAAAAGTCGATCTCATCGCAAAGGCTATCCAGGTTGCTAAGGATTATGGCGCATTATCCGGAGTCGGTGCCCATGACTTGAATGTGGTCAAGAAGTGCGAAGAAAACAAGATGGGTGCCGATTTCTACATCAAAACATTTCACCACCATAATTATCCAACCGGGCCCAAGCCTGATGAGCTGACAAAGCCATATAACGAATATCCCGGCTACTGGTGTAATAATCCGAAGGAGGTAATCGATTTTATGAAGACAGTAGACAAACCTTGGATCGCCTTTAAGGTGATGGCTGCCGGCGCAATACCACCCAAGGATGCATTCAAGTACGTCTTTGAGAATGGAGCCGACCACATCCTTGCAGGGATGTTTGATTTCGAAATAGAAGAAGATGTGCGGATTGCAAATGAGGTGCTATCCAAGGTCCAAAGAGCTCGTCCCTGGAGAAGCTAAGCCGGCTTAAGATTAAGATATTCCATTAAATATGGCCACTTACCCTTTCTGACACTGCATGCTATCTACCCCTATCGTGGGCCATCGCAGGCGAGATTCGAACCCGTTCTCTCCACAGTATTTTATGAAACAAGGATTTATAACACAAGTTTTTTTTTCGCAACGAATTATGTGCTACGATACGTTACTATTCGGATACGATTTCAACACGACTCCTGACCTCAAAAATAGGACAGTAGTAGGACAGTGGTAGAAAATGTTCCAGGCAATTTCAGCGGCTAACCACTACAAATAAGCCTCTTCCGGTGAATTACCTATTCGAGGGCGGAATTGACCCTGCGACATACGGATTTTCAGTCCGATTGTTTGGGCTTGGGTGGCTTAATAATATCGCTCGATGGCGGCTTGGAAGAGTTAGAGGAATTCTTGGAGAGTTTAGCTATCTTGTCGGTGAGTTTGATTACTTGTTCGGAAAGCTCAGCGTTTTTCTTGATAAGAGCTTCGTTGGCTTTGAGAAGTTCGGCAACTTGTTCTTTCAAAGCTGCGTTTTCAGCTTTCAGTTCAGCAATTTGCTGCTTATAGAATTGTTCTTGTTTAGATGTCGATTTTTGTCCTCAAAACATTTACAGTGGTTATTATCGGTCGAATGAGGCCTACCGCTTGAAAAATACAGATTATTTTCTTGAATTCCAACGTTGTGTGTGTTATAAGGTGAATTGAAAGATTAGATGTTGGGTATTTGATATTGGGTGCGTTGCCCAATATGTTCAAAATACCCGTGAACGGTTACCAGTTTTTTTGTGGAGGATTTAATTATGAAACAACAGATGGGTGAAAAGAAAAATCAGTC
Source organism: Phycisphaerae bacterium (assembly GCA_030630315.1). Classification (GTDB taxonomy): domain Bacteria; phylum Planctomycetota; class Phycisphaerae; order Sedimentisphaerales; family Anaerobacaceae; genus JAUVYQ01. Next base: position 3,754 of record DAOVNI010000066.1, read on the forward strand.
GAGTTGTGCAAAGCACGTCTCTCACTGCTGCTGCTCTCACGAAGCGCCGAACATTGACGAAAAGGCCTTCTTTGGTATGTCCCGGCGGCAGTTTATCGGGGCAGGTGCAGTGGGCGGGATGGCGCTGGCGGCGGGTCACTGGGCGGCCGCGAGCGACGCGTCGAGCCCCCCGCCCGCGCCCAACTCAAAGGTCCGGATATGCGTGGTCATTGCCGGCAGGCCGGTGGGCAGAAGTTGGGGCCTTTCCGAAGCGGATCTCGCGCCCATTATGAAACGTTTAGCCCAGGCCGAGAAAAACCTGGGCAACGTGGAGTTCGTCATCGGCCAGGCGAGCAACGCCCAGCAGACCGCCCAGTTGCTGGCCAAGGCAGGTCCGGACGCTCCCGTGCTGGCGGTCAGCGCCGACATCTTTGGCCTGAGAAACGTGATGCCCACCATTTTCAAACAGGCTCGACCGGTGGCCGTCTTTCATATGCCGATAATCGGTGGGCACGACTGGTGTCTGGTGAACCCGTGGCGCGAGGAGGGACACCGAATCACGCTGTTGGGCAGTACCGACTACGACGAGCTGGAACGAGCCGCGTCATTACTCAGGGTAATCCCGCTGTTGCGACGGAGCCGAGTGCTCTGCTCTCCGCCATTCAAGGGCACGCCCGAGTCCCACATGCCCGAAAAAGTGAAACAGCGGCTGGGTGTGGAAATGGTGGTCATCGCCGACGGACGTTACGACGAAGTCATGGCCAATGTGGACGACCGCGCCGCCAAAGCAGAGGCCAAGCGGTGGCTTGACGAGGCAGAGGGTATTGTCGAGCCAAACGAAGAGGACGTCCTCAAGGCCGCACGGGCCAGTCTGACCTTGGACCAACTCATCGCCGAGAACCGTGTTCAAGGGCTATGCGTCGGGACATGCATGAGATGGCTGCGGCGCGGTTTTCCCTGCCTGGGTTTTTCACGCCTGAACGGCCGAGGAATCCCCGCTGCTTGCGACGGGGACATGGACTGCCTGCTGACCATGCTGATCTTCCAGCACGCGCTGAACCGGGCTGGTTTCCTGGGCAATGCCGGGAGCGTTGACACGGCCAAGAACGCCTTTCATCTCTCTCACTGCTCGGCCCCGCTGAGAATGGAGGGCCCCGCGGGCCCGAAGGCGCCCTATCTATTGCGCCGGCACGCCGAGGTCCGCGGCGGCGCGGTTCCCGAGGTCCATTATCGCATCGGGCAAAAAATCACCTTCACCAAATTGGTCCACCTCGATACCCTGCTGATGTTCACCGGCAAGATCATCGAGGTCCCCAAGGTCCCCAAAGGTGAAGAACGAGGCTGCCGGACGGAACTCGTGGCCGAGGTGGACGACGCGGACAGGCTGCTGGCCAATTGGGGCGGCGGCGTGCTCGGCGCCAGCGCCAAGGACTACTATGCCTCTCTGCACCGCGTCGCCTACTACGGCGACCACACCCAGAGCATCCGCCACTTGGCCCACCTGATGGGGCTGAAGGTTGTGCAGGAAGGCTGAGCGAAGAGCCGGTCCGAGTAAAAGATTAACCGCCGAGAGCGCAGAGAAAGAATTAAAAGAGAATAATTAGACGCAGATTACGCTGATTAACGCAGCCCACCAGGACCGTGCCGGGAGTGATGCCAGTCTCCCGGCTATTGGCTGTCGCCTGCATCCGCCTTGTTAGGCTGTTTCTTCTCTTCCTTATACTTCGGCACCCACAGGTAGCAGGCACTGCCTGCGTAGAGGTGACGGTGAGCCCCTGAATCAAAGGGAACTTCAAGAGACTTCTTCTCGATTTTGCCTTTCCAATATCTGCGCTTCAAGTCGGCCTCATGTTTGACCTTTTTGCGGGTACGCTCAAGCAACTCCTTGAACTTGCTGAGCAACTACTCTTTACTCTTTAGACTATTAGGATCTGCCCATGCCTCTCTGAAGAAGGGTTCTGAGACAGACAGAGATTTGTAAATCCTTTCGGGAACTATTTCTTGGGAGCCTTTTTCAGGATGAAAACGCACTACTTCCCAGTGGTTTGGGTCGGTGCCGTAAAGCGACACTCTCCAGGTAACTCCATCCGGTTGTCTAAACTTCAGGGTACCACTATACCATTGATCCGTCCATCCATCCCATTTCGTATTACTGATTCGGAGAACGGGCCTATGGGTATCAGGGTCCTTGGCCTCATAGATCTCATTGTAAGGCATGGGGTGTCCAGTGTTACATGAGGTTGTGCCAGCTAAAGTTGCGATAACAACGACTATCCCCAGTACACTATTACGACGCCTTAACATAACAAAAACCTCCAATATAAACAACTTTGCATTAAAGAAAGCCCCATGCTCTGCTAAGAACGACTGGCTTTCACCTTACTTGAGTGGGGCAGGGGGCCAACCGACATCTATGTACTTTTTCCAATTGCCTTTCTTATTACACTTGGAGAGCCAGCCGCGTGCGCAACTCCTCCAAGCCCAACTATGATTATATGGTTTCCGTATAATACGCCATTTTTGTTCTGTCGCTTGTATAACAGCCTTTCCTGCCCGGTAAGAACGGCTACCGGATTGAGTTGTTAGACTATTACTATTTATTTTTTCATCAGTGATTGCCAAGTTTCCGGTTTTCTATGCATATGCATAACCGCAACAATAAGAATACAATCTCTTCTTATTTGATATATTATGCCGTATGGGAATCTATTAGTTCTACAACGTCTGGTGCGTTTTGAGATTTTTGTCCAGGCTTTCGGATAATCTATAATTCTTTGTATTGTGTGTTTTACCTCAGCAGCAAATTCAAAACCTAAACCCTCACTTTGAGAGTTGTAATAAATAACTGTCTCTTCAAACTCTTTTTCTGCGGATAAAAGAAATTTTACATCCATGCTATTTTTTTTCTATTTTTTTGAAGATTTTTTTTGTGGATATTGCTGGGAGAGAGCCTTTTTCAAAAGCATCGATTCTTTTTTCAGCCTCATCAGCCCATAAAGAGTCTATGGTTTCTCTGTCTGAAAATTCAAAGCTGTGGAAAAGCTTTTCGATAAGCTCTGCACGTTCAATAGGGGAAAGCGATAGGGCCTTTTTTAATATTTGTTTTGTATCTGTCGTCATAATTGTTCCTTTTGTCTAAATTATGCCATAAATATCATCTTGTAAGAAGCCATAACAATCTCTACTGCACATTCTAATACCATTATTAGGGAAATGACATCAATTGTCAAGACTTGATTAGAACGTTCAAAAAGCTATCCCGCACCAATTGTCCTGTATCGTTTCAACCTCCCAGCAGTTGCTTTGTAATACTACTATGGATACAATTGGTGCGGGACTGAATATGTCTAACAGAACGAAAACAAACGAGTTTGATTGCGTTGTTATAGGAGGAGGTCACGCCGGCGTCGAGGCCGCTCATGCTGCCGCTAAAATCGGCGCCAAAACCTGCCTTATAACCATCGGCAAAGACACGATAGCCAAGATGAGCTGCAATCCTGCTATCGGCGGACTTGCCAAGGGACAGATTGCGCGCGAGATTGATGCACTGGGCGGACTGATGGGGCTGGCAATAGATGCAACGGGTATCCAGTTTCGCCTGCTGAATCGTTCAAAAGGGCCGGCTGTCCAGTCGCCGCGAGCCCAGGCCGACAGGCAGAAGTATCAGGATTTTATGCGGCGAGCGCTTGAACAAACGGCTAATTTGACCATTATCGAGGCGATAGCGACAGAGATAATAACTGAAGATATAAAAGTGCGGGCGGTGGCTTGCAATGACGGGTCGGTTTACCGTACCGGGACGGTTGTTGTAACGCCGGGGACATTCCTCGGCGGGATGATGTATATCGGCAGTGAGCGGTGGGCTGGCGGCAGGCTCGCGGAGCCGCCCAGCGTAGAGCTTTCGCAGAGTTTGAAACGGATGGGGCTGGAACTCGGGCGGATGTCGACGGACACGACGCCGAGATTAGATGCCGGGACAGTG
>DAOVNI010000143.1 GCA_030630315.1 Phycisphaerae bacterium
CAACAATGCCTGTGTCGTTATGCTGAAGATACCAAGGTCCAAAAGCACTTGGTCTGCAAAGAAAGCCGGTATGATGAGCATATAAATCGTCAACCTTGCGCCGCAGCTCATCAACGGTATTACCATTATTGTCGTAAACCTGTTGCGTTTGTTCTCAAGTATTCTCGTGCCCATAATGGCGGGTATTGAGCAGCCAAAGCCGATAAGCATCGGTATGAAGCTTTTGCCGTGCAGGCCAATTTTGTGCATTATTCGGTCCATAACGAATGCCGCCCTGGCCATATAGCCGGAATCTTCAAGAATCGCAATTGCCAGGAACAGCAAGAGCATATTCGGCAAGAACCCAATCACGCCGCCGACACCTGCTATAACGCCGTCAACCAAAAGGGATTTGAGCCAACTGTCACTACCTGCGGGCCAAAAGTCGGTTATCGTTCTACCGGCCCAGCCGAAAAACTGCTCCAGCCAATCCATCGGGAATTTGCCTATCTTAAATGTCAGCAGAAAGACAACAAGCATCAGTATCAGAAAAATCGGCAGTCCCAGGATGCGATTTATTACTATAGTGTCTATCATATCGCTGGTAGTGTGGCGCGATTCGACAGTGCTTTCGACAGTTTCCTGGCACGCACCTGAAATGAAGCCGTATCGTCTACCGGCAATTATGATTTCCGGCTCATCAGCGAAAATTGTTTTAAGGTGCTCGACACCGACCTTGACCGCATCGAGAACTTCTTTGCTATGAACTTTTGCAGTTACGTCTTTGTCCTGCTCCAACAGTTTAACAGCCAACCATCGTGGACCGTACTTTTCCGCTAACCGGCGCTCTTCGCCGGCTATAAGTGTTTCGATTGCTGTTAGCTCTGTCTCAATTTCTTCTCCGTAACTTATCTTATGAGTGCGCTCCATCCTGCCCTGCCGGGCTGTTTCAACAATAGCATCAAGCAACTCTACTCTGCCTTTACCTTTATTACCCACGGTTGGAACTATCATCGCTTCCAAAAGCTTAGAGAGCTGCTCGATATCGAAAACCAAACCCTTTTGCTTAGCAATGTCACTCATATTGAACGCCAGAACCAAAGGCACGTTCATTTCCATCAACTGTGTGGCCAGATACAGATTTCGCTCGATATTGGAGGCATCGACAATGTCAACGACAACGTTTGGCTGCTCCTCGATTATGAAGTTGCGGGCGACAAGCTCTTCAATCGAATAAGCCGTCAAGCTGTACGTCCCCGGCAAATCCACAACTGTTATTTCGAATCCGGCGTATCTGCACAGTCCCTCCTTCTTTTCCACTGTTACGCCGGGATAATTTCCTACGTGCTGACGTGCGCCGGTCAGCATATTGAATATGGTGGTTTTGCCGCTGTTCGGGTTGCCCGCTAACGCCACTGTAATCTTCTTTTCCATAATCCTGCTCGCTCTTGCTACTGTGACAACACGAACTCAACGAGGTCGTTGATCTGCTGCTCGCTGAGTTCGACATTGCTGCGTTGCTTGCCACACCTGCTCTTGATAATCAACTCCTTGACGGTGGTGTAGCGCCCGTCATGAAAGTATGGGGCTGTCCGCCAGACCTCAATCAGGGTCGGAGTGTCAAAGTCCCTACGGCGATCACACGGGCTTTTCGAACCCACATCGTGCATCTGCATGTCGGTGTACAGAGGGCCTGCATGACACTTGGAACAGCCCACTTTCTCGCTGAAGAACAGCTTCTTGCCTCGCTTGGCTACGGGGCTGAGCTGACCGTTAACGAGGTATGGGCTGGGCACCGGCTCGAGCGACTTCAGATATGTGTCAATTGTAGCCGCATCTTCCTCTGGAGGGTCCGTGAAGAGAATATGCTTGAGGCCCGTCCGAACGGCCATTTCGGCCGACTCGCGAACCCCCGAACTCATCGCCGGCGGTGTCTTGTGGGCGAGCAACATGCTCTTAGTGTTTTTCAGGTTACCTATCCCGTCGTTGATAAGGTCCCAGTTGAGGCCATCCACGCGGGCTTCCGGATGGCAACTGGCGCAGCTCTGCCAGTGTTGGAAGCATAATTCGGCGTTGTTAAAGAGCATCTCTCCGCGTCGCTGGTTGGTCAGTTGTGGCTTAGGGCCGAGCGCCAGCCCGCTGACCCGGCTGGGGGATTTGGATTCAAGCTCGACCACGCCCAGTGTATCGCTGAAATACTCGGCGACATAGGCTTTGGAGCCAATGACCGCTATTCCGCGTGGCCCCTTGCCCTTTAGCTTGATTCGCCGACGTAAGCCAGCCAGAAAGCTAAAGTCATTGGACACACCGGCAGCGGAGCCCAAAGTATACAACTCGCCGCTTTCTTCCGGTTTGCCCCTCAAGGTAGCCCGCAGACGGCGGAAATAGTCCAATAACTCGTTGCGATCGTCATATAGGACTTCTCCCACCTGGTATGGCTCTGGATTTACTGGCATCGCCAGCAGCTTCTCCAAGAGGGCTGTCGCGTCGATCACGCTCAACTCGTTGGTGCCCGCGTGTGTCACGCAGATCCATTTCCCATTAGTCGTGCAGGCCACAGCCCACGGATTGGCTGCACCCAGGTACATCTCATCCAGCAGCACGGTGCCGAGCAGCTTCTTTTCCCTCGTTTCGATGACGCTCAGTGCGTTGGCATTCATCCATCCGTATTCCACCTGTTTTGTGGGCAGTTCATAGCGGGCCAGGATATGCGTCACGTAGGCATACTTGCCGTCGGGAGAGGTACAAATGCCCCGCAATCCGGATGCACCGCTTGGAAGGCGAATCGTAGTCGTCGCGTTGCTCTGTGTATCAATGATTGTCACCACCGCAGCCACATCGGACGTATCGGCGCGGTCGGCCGGAAGGTGGTTGACCACCAGGAGGGACTTGCCGTCGGGCGTAACAGCCGCGGCGAGCGGCTCGCGGATGGCCGGAACCCGGGTCACTTCCTTATTGGTCTTCAAGTCGATGACTGAAACGTCATTATCGAAGCGGTTGCAGACGTACAGCCATTTTCCGTCGGGAGTAACGACGGGGCCGCACGCTGTGTGGCCAGTTGTGATCGCCGCATTCACCTCACCTGACGCGGCATCGATGACGAGGATCGTGCTTTCCGCAGAGGCGCAGGTTATATACAGACTCCTCCCGTCAGGGCTTAGCGTTAGGCCGGTCGGTTTAGCTGGTGTGGCGATCGAACGAGTAACCTTGCCGCTACGGATGTTAACGAAGGCAATCTGCTTTGCGTCGGCAAAGGCGATATACAGCATCTTGCCATCTTTCGATGCGGCTAAGTCACACGGGCCAAGGTATTTTGCTGCTTGCCCGGCTCTGACCCTCGAAGCAACCACCATACTACAGAGGGCCAACAGGCAGAATCCAATGGTTATGTATTGATTCCTCATTGCATTCTTCCCAACCCAAGTGATTTTTTTGTAAAATGCAGCAGCAGCAAACTGTATGCTCAAAAAAAATGTAGCCCTAACTATTACTTGCTAATCTATAGAACCATAATTTTGTGAGCCATACCTCTGCCGAGCATCATCCTGGAATTTTTTACACTTATTACAAAAGGACCTGGATGGCTGTTATTTATGACTGTTATTTCCACGTTGGGTAAAAGTCCCATTGTAGTCAGCCGGCTCTTCAAGCCCTGGCCGGCATTTATAGCAGCCAGCTTAACCGTTTCGCCTTCCTTAACTACCGACAACGGCCTTAATTGTTTATCACCCATATTTTATTTTCTCGGTTGTTTACTTATCTGTTTCCTGCTGCCCTGCCGCCTGCGTTTTCGAAACCGCTTAAATTTATCCGCCAAATCAGATCCGCTTCCGTTGGTCTGCGTTATAAAATCGGTGAAATCCAGCAATCTCGAAACTATGGCCGGCCCCAATGCGTGTTCGGCCTTGCAGGCCGCTTCCTGGGCCACTTCAGCATCAACACCCAAAATGTTGACAAAAAATGACTTGATAATGCTGTGCTTTCCGGCGACTCTGGCCGCCTCGGCAACACCCGAATCGGTAAGAGTAACATAGCCGTAAGGCCGGTAATTAACGAGCCCCTTCTTAGCCAAATTTTTTAACGCCCCTGTAACGGAAGGTTTGGCCACGCCGAGCAATTTAGCTATGTCCTTGCTGCGGGCCACATTGGACTCGCCAGCGAGATTAAAGATGGCCTCGAGATAATCTTCCAGAGAGGCGCTTAACTTATTGCTTTTGGCTACGACCACAAGCTTTTTCCCTTTGCTATGCACCATTTTTCCATTATAGTTAGTCTCGCCTAACTTTGTCAAGCGTTTTTTGAGAATTTTTTTTGGAAATTAAGGAAATTCGGTGGGCATAGTTCAGTGCAGAGTATGCGGGACAGCGGTAAAAGGCCTTAATAAGGGCGCTTGATGCAAAATTCGTAAGACATCCGTTCTATAAAAGGTTTGCCTTACGAGCCACTTTGTATTAGAATACTGTTTTTATACGGGGCGTAGCGCAGTTTGGTAGCGCGCTTGACTGGGGGTCAAGAGGTCGCTGGTTCAAGTCCAGTCGCCCCGAATCCTGATAATTCGGGTGATTTCACCGGATGTCTGTGGGGGCCAAAGAAGTTCTTAGTTTTTAGTTTTAAGTTTTAAGTTTCGGTGGTGGGTATGATGCAAAAAAATCTACGGCGGATTATTTATATAGCCATTTTAACAAGCCTTGTTTTCCCGTTCGCATTTTGTCCGGCGGCGCAGCGCGGGGGACTTGTAAACGTCGCGCCGTTCGGCAAGCTCAAAAAGTGAGACAGGGAGGGAAAAGACTACGGTGTGGTCTGGGAAGACCCGCGGGACATCTCCCGTGAGGCCGATTCGACCCTATAAAGGGAATGGTTGTTCTTACAGAATGTGTTAAGCCGACTCGCATCATTGCATATTATGATGGCCCGTAAGACCGACGGTCGGAGCCATCCCCAAGCTGCGCTTGAGGCTGCCACCCGGACGGACGAGGGACGATGGATGAGGGACGAGGGACGAGGGACGAGGGACGAGGGAAGATG
>DAOVNI010000022.1 GCA_030630315.1 Phycisphaerae bacterium
CTACGGTCTGTGCAATGACCGAGACGTTCATCAAGGAAAGAGCAATGCAGGACGAGCCGGGCAAGGTAATGCCGGTGACGATTGACGATGCTTGTGCTTTTCTTGCCCGATTCGAGAACGGAGCATTAGGGACATTCGAATCGACGCGTTACGCTTGCGGGAGGAAGAACCAGAACACGTTTGAAGTCAACGGTGAGAAGGGCTCGGTGGCCTTCGATCTTGAGACGGCCCACGAGCTGGACTACTTCGACCACAGCGACCCGGTCAGTGTTCGCGGGTGGCGTACGATTCAAACGTGGGATTCGAAGCACCCGTATATGAAGAACTGGTGGGTGCCCGGGTGCGGGATTGGATATGAGCACTGGCATATCAATACCTTGGCCGATTTCATCAAGGGAATCGAAAAAGGCGAGAAGACTTGTCCCGACCTTAAAGATGCACTGGCGACGCAGTACGTCTGCGACGCCGTGCTCGCTTCTGCCAGGAACAAAAAATGGGAGACAATTAAAAAACCATAAGAACAAGAGGGCACAGGTAACTTGTAACTTGTGCCCTTATGACTTATGCACTTTACTTATAGACTAAGGAGAATTTATGTCTGCTAATTCTATTGCGAACAAAGCACTTGAGCAGGGAAAAGGAATTGTCCGCCTGGCGCCGAACTGGGTGCCTCGTTCTTTTTGCGTGCCGGGTCGGCGCATCAAACTCCATCCCGATGACTATTATGCCCTCGGCGGCGAGCGCGGAGGCATTGACGAACGCTGGTTTTCATCAACCACGCCGGCAGACAACGGCCCTTTGACCGCACCGAACGAAGGTCTCAGTTTCATCGTGTTTGAGGACAAGGGAAAAATAGAAAGGGTCCTGCTCGGCGAGGCAATCAGTGAGCTGAAAGGCGAGCTTATCGGCAAGAGGTTGTGGGACAAATATCAGAGCTGGCCGATGTACTCGAAGTTCTTCGATAATAAAGGCGCTTTGCCTCATCACATACATCATCGTGACAAACATGCAAAGTTGACAGGCCAGCTGGGTAAGCCCGAGGCCTATTATTTCCCCCCTCAGGCAAACAACTATGGGGGTGATTTTCCTTATACCTTCTTCGGCCTCCAGCCAGGCACAACCAAGGAACAGGTCCGCCAGTGTTTGGCTGACTTTGAAAAAGGCGACAACAAGATCACGAATCTTTCCACGGCCTATCGGCTGGAAGTCGGGACGGGCTGGGATGTGCCGCCTGGAGTCCTGCACGCCCCCGGCAGTCTCTGCACCTACGAACCACAGAAGGCATCGGATGTTTTCGCTATGTACGAGTCAGTTCCACACCACCAGGTTGTTCCTAAGGAGCTTCTGTGGAAGGACACACCTGAAGATAAAGTAGGAAACGTTGACCATTTGCTTGAGATAATTGACTGGGACCTGAACGTTGACCCCGATTTTGCAGCGAACCGCTTTATGCGTCCCAAACCGGTCAGGCCGGTAAAGGAAATGGAAGCCGCCGGTTACATCGAAAATTGGATATGCTATAAGTCGAAGGTCTTTAGTGCCAAAGAGCTTACGGTCTTGCCGGGCCGGACAGCAACTATTAAGGACAGCGCCGCCTACGGATTTATTACGATGCAGGGTCATGGTACGGTAGGGCAGTGGGACATAGAGACTCCTGCACTTATAAGGTACGGCCAGTTGACCCACGATGAATATTTTGTCAGCGAGCAAGCTGCCAAACAGGGAGTAACAATCACTAATCCTTCTAAGACCGACCCAATCGTCCTGCTCAAGCACTTTGGCCCTGACAACCCGGATTTAGCTGTGTTGTGATTCGTCAACCGAGCGACGAGCGATGAATCACACGTCGCACAGCACGACGGCCTCGGTGAGACCTTCGAGGGGATCGCGTGTCGGGATGAACTCCTGGCCGACGTAGCCGGTGTACCCGGTCCTAACGATCTCTTCCATAACGGGCTTGTAGTTTATCTCCTGCTTGTCGTCCAGCTCGCCGCGGCCCGGATTGCCGGCTGTATGGTAGTGACCGATGTAGTCCTTGTACTGTCGGATGCGGGTGATGATGTCGCCGTCCATTACCTGAACGTGGTAGATATCAAACAGCAGCTTCATCCTGGGCGAGCCGACCTGCTTGATGATTTCAATGCAGTAGTCGGTGTGGTCGCCTTGGTAGCCCGGGTGGCCCTGCATCTCGATGTCCACCCGGCTGTTGAGAATCTCCAGGCAGAGGTTGACTTTCTGTTTCTCAGCGTAGCCAATTATCTTCTTGTAACCGTTGACGCAGTTTTTGATGCCGTCCTCGGCGCTGATGTCGCCTGCCTCGCCGGTGAAGGTGATGACGTTGGGAAAACCGGCGGCGCTGGAGGCGTCGATGGCCTCACGCATCTTCCCGATGCACATCGGCTGATACTCGGGATTGTTCATTCCCTCGATGAACAAGTGCGAGGGCGTGATGGCGCAGACCAGCCCGTACTTTTTCAGTGTCGCCCAGTCCTTCGGCTCGACCAGCTCGACGCTCTTGCAGCCGAGCTGCTTAGCAATTTGACAGGCCTTCTCGACATCCCAGTACTTCTCGAAGCACCAGTGCACAATGGACTGATTGATACGACCTTTGGTAACAACTTTTTCTTCACGTTTGCTGCAAGAGGGAAGGGTCAAGGCCGCAGCCCCGGCAGCGCCCATACCGGCGGCGATTTGAAGCATCCTGCGGCGGCTGATGCGCTCGTGTACCTGGGCGTTTACTCGATTTTTTTCACTCATATCAGTTTCCTTTCTGTTAGATAGAGTTTAACTAAAGGTTTTCCGCTCATTTTAGTTTCTTTAATGCCAAGGTCAAGGCAAAAAGCAGGATTTGACCATTCAGCTTGATAGTTTGAAAGATGTGCACTCTAAACGGGTGTGCCCGTTGGGTGGTAGCCTCACCTGTGGTTGCGCACCTGTACTTGCGCAACCATAGGTGCGAGCAGGCACAGGTGGGGATGGCTTTCCTCCGGAGCAGTTTGCTACAAAAACCAGCAGCAAACTGCCCGTTGCAGTCATAACCACTGTCGCGACTCCTGATTTCACAACCCTTATCTTCTACATCCCTGCAGCATCGTCCTGATTCAGCCACACCCGCCTGCTACACGTATTCCCAATCCTTCAGCCACTGGTAGTTTTTAGGCAGCTTGGCCCACGCCTCGTCCATCGCCTTCTCAAGTTCCTGCGCCTCGGCCACGTCGAGATCGCGGCGCTCCTTAACGGCCCTTACCATATTGTCCACCTGATGCGTGTTAATCATACCCGGAATCGGCGCCGTCATAGCCGGGTTGCAAAGGATGTAGCGGATAGCCATACGCGCCAGCTTGTCGTCTTCCTCCGCCTGTGGGTTGTTAGGCGAACTATCGCCCTTGAACAGTGAATTGCCGGCAAACGGCTTGATGCCGAAGACACCTACGCCGTACTTCTTTACCGCATCGAAGACACTGTCCTTGGGCAGAACCTTAGTCCTGGCCGTGTAGGGCGTCACGGCGACATCAACTATCTCGGGGTAAATCTCAATCATCATTTTGATATGCCAGCGATGGTGCGAGGAGAAGCCAATGAGGCGCGCCTTGCCCTGCTTCTTGGCTTCTTCAAGTGCCTTCATCATCTCATCAACTTCAGCATAAGTGTGGTTCTGGCTTTGCTCGTGCATCGTTATCCGCCAGAGGTCTACATAATCGAGCTTTGCCTCGCGCATACCTTTATCGAGGGTTTCGAGCAGCTTCTTGGCCGTGCGGAAGTTCTTGTTCCGCAATTCCTCCTGGTACCATGAGAACCCCAGGTACATCGCCTCGCGCCTGCCTCGCAACGCCTCGGCGTATGCTACCACCTCCTGCTTGGTGCAGGCATCGATATAGTTGATGCCCGATTCGATGCATCGGGTCACGACGTCGCGCCGGTTCTTCTTGAAACCCGGGTCGTTCAGGTCGGCGCTCAGCCAGCCCCTGCCCTTGAAGACGCCCGGTACCATCTTATCGACGCGCTTCCAGTGTCCACCTAAGCACACGGCCGATATCCAGAGCCCGCTCTTCCCGAGCGGCCGATACTCCATATCAGAGTTGTAGCTGCGGGTTCTTCTCATCGCTGCAGCGGCATTGGCGCTTTGGCTGCCCACCGCGCCGAGACCTACGGCTACGCCTGCTGCGACGACGGCGCCGTCGTGCATAAACTCCCGCCGCGTCAGGTTATTTGCCTTACCCGGTTGTTGTTGTTTGTCATCCATACTTTTCTCCTTTATTTCTTAACTCCGGTTTTTGTTGCCGATTATATTTCCCGTTTTACGCTTCACTTTACTATAGCATTCCTTCAGATAATCACGCGATTTGGTCAGATTGGCTGTCATCACGTCGGCTTTCGGATGCCCGTGCATAAAGGGATTGACATATCCGCGGTACCGAATGTCCGCGAGAGCTTGTATCCAGGGTGTCATATCTGTCGGGCCGATGCCCGGAAGCTGCTTTGTGCCCGGATAGTGCTGCCAGGCGTAGAAGAAGAAAAGCTGCTTGCCGCAGATGCGAATCGCCTCCGGCACCGAGGCCTTTAACGTCTGAATGTGGTACGGCGCCAGTGCAATACCTAACCTCCGCGAAGTGTTGACGTCAACGAACGCCTTGAACGAATCGAGTGAGTTAAGCAGCGCATTGCCGTGGTTTTCGATGGCGAGATAAGAATTGTACTTCTCGGCCAGCTCGACCAACGGCTTGAGACCTTCGATGAACTGTCTCATTCGGGTGGTCAGCTCCTCCGGCTTGCAGGGCCCCGCACTGCCTTGAATAGCCACGCCGCCGCCGGCCTTACCTAACAGTTCCGCGTAACGCTTGTAGCCGCCCCGATAGACCGAAAATGCGAACAGTTTCAGCTTGTGCTTCGCTAATAGCTTTTTCAGGCCGTTTGCACCCAGCCGTTTGGCCACATCGTCGAGATGCGGACAGCCCTCGTGCGCCGACCAGATGTCAATCGCCTTAAAGCCCAGCTTCGCTATCCGCTCACACGCCTGTTCGATGGGCAGTTGCATAAAGTGAATCGACGATGTTGACAGTTTCATCCGCCACTTCTTCTTGCCGGCCTTTAGCGCCCACGTTGGCAGAACCGGTGCCGTAATCCCCGCTGCCACACCAAGACCTATAATTTTCAGCAAGTCGCGACGCGTGTAAACGAGCGTATTCATGTTTCTTTCCTCCTTGTTAATACCCGATATATTGACTTTCATACACCATCTTCCGCTTTTTAATTATTGCTTATAAAAAATCAATTATGCATTTTTCTCTTTTTTTGTCAAGCGATTTTTACAAATTTCGGCTTAATTCATCATCACTCAATTCATTTACAGACCTGTGATATTAAATTATAATAATTTTGAAATTTATTTAACCAAACGGCTAAAATACCTCTTATGAGCAAAGCCAAGTATGATATTCGAATAGGCACATCAGGATGGCATTATAATCACTGGTCAGGGCTGTTTTATCCTCCCAAGCTGCCAAAGAGCAAATGGTTTGAGCACTACGCAGAGCATTTTGACACCGTGGAAATAAACAATACCTTCTACCAGCTGCCGAAGGAGGAGACTTTTAAGAATTGGCACAAGCAAGCCCCAAAAAACTTTCTCTATACTGTAAAGGCCAATCGATACATCACTCATATTAAACGGCTGAAAGACCCGCAAGAGTCGCTCGAACGGTTTTTCGAGAGGGCTCGACTGCTGAAGGAAAACCTCGGCCCTGTTCTATATCAACTGCCGCCAAATTTCCACAAAGACCTTGACCGGCTCGGAACTTTTATCAAGCTTTTGCCCGAAGACCGGACAGCTGTTTTTGAATTCAGGCACGAAAGCTGGTTTTGTGAAGATACGTACAAGCTGCTCAACGAATTTAATATCGGCTTTTGCATCCACGATATGCCGGGTATGAAAGTCCCTCGCGTTGTTACAGCCGACATAATTTACATTCGTTTCCACGGCCCAACAGGCAAATACCAGGGGAACTATTCCAAATCCGAATTACAAAACTGGGCAAAATGGCTCACCGAGCACATCAAAAACGCTCGCGCTCTCTACGCTTATTTTAATAACGACATCCACGCTTATGCTGTTCGCAACGCAAAACAATTGAAAGAGCAATTTTGTATCTCGTGAAGTGTGAAGCAAACCACATGCCACGAAGCACGAACTACGAGAGGACGCCAGGTGCCCGCTGCAAGGGATGAATAAAACAGGGGGTGGCACCTTCAAACTTGTTTGGAGGTGCAGGACATCAGGATATTTCGTTAAACAAGGACATTCAGCCCCTTTTCGATTGCGTACCGGCGGGCGGATTGGAATTCTTGTGAAGTAGGTCGGCGGTTAATTTTGGGGTATAAATGCGCCTTATAACAGGGCCGGTACTGGTCCATTACATTGATTGTGGTTGAACTCGAAATTTCCTCTGCCAGAAAGTCTATAGTCTTGAAGCTCCCCGCCAGGTTCTCCGGCAAAACCAGGTGTCTAATCAAAAGACCGCGTGTAGCAAGCCCTTTCTCCACCTGCAAATCGCCCACCTGTCGATGCATCTCCTTGACAGCCGCACGGTTTACCTCCGGGTAGTCGGCTGCTGTGGAAAGTTCCTCGGCAACGGCCGAATCTGAATACTTCATATCCGGCATATAAATATCCACCAGGCCGTCAAGCAATTTGAGCGTCTCAACCAAATCGTAGCCGCCGGTATTGTAAACTATCGGCAGTGTCAGGCCGGACTTTCGCGCCAACTCAATAGCTGCCGCAATAGCCGGGACAACGTGCGTAGGCGTAACGAAATTGATATTGCTGCAGCCGTAACTTTGCACCTCAACCATAGACCGAATTAACTGCTCAATCGTTACCTGGCGTCCGTGACGATGATGGCTGATATCGAAGTTCTGACAAAAAATACACCCTAAGTTACAGCCGGCGAAAAATATAGTCCCCGACCCACCGGAGCCAACAAGGACGCTTTCCTCGCCGAAATGCGGCCCAACCGAGCTAACCACCGCCATATCACCGATACCGCAAAACCCTATTTGCCCCTTGCTGCGGTCGACCTTGCACATACGCGGACAGAGCGTGCACGGATTCATCATCTGCCATAGTTTTTGAATGGGTTTGCTAAAGGAACTAAGGTTTGGTGACGAAGTAGCCATAAAGAGACTATGGATTAGAACGATTTACTTCAACTGTCCGGGTTTTAATTAGGACATAATCATAATATTGGTCGTAGGCCAAATTCTTCGCTTCGCTCAGGATGACCGAAAAATGTTTCATACGAGAATCTCCGGTATTACCATCCATTCGATTTGCCATTGATTGGCCTCGGAGCGGCCCAGGCATACGATACCGCCTTGTTTGAAGACCACCGTATTGGCTGATTCGTCACTGCTTAAAAGCAGCGATGCCAGCTTACCCAGAAAAGGCAGATGCCCGACAATCATAATGTCCTGCTCGTTCGAGCCAAGCTCATTTTTCAACGCCGTAACGTCATCGTTCGGCCCAAGGTCGTCGCGCGCGATTGTGCCTTCTTTTACTTTGACAGCTTCGGCCAGGACCTCAGCCGTCTGGACAGCCCGTTTCTTTCCACTGTGCCACAAATAATCAACAGCCAAGTTTAGAGGTTTAATGAATGCAGCGACTTTCTGTATGTCCCGGCGTCCTTCTTCTGTCAGCGGGCGCTGCGGGTCTATTTGTTTTGAAGCTGCTTTTGCGTGCTGGACAAGGTATAATTTCATTTTTTCCTCCCTTCGGTACGATTGTTATAGCATAACCCTTTAATTTAACAATTTCAGCTTCTCGCTAAATCTATAATTAACTTTACAAACAGCGCCCGACTATTTCAAGCCAATTAAGGTCAGAGCATATATCTTTAAGTGGATTTGCATTGTCCGGAGCTTTCTCTGTATGAGGTTTGGTGTAGTGATGGGTATAAGCGAACGTTGAACACCATTTCAGATCTGTTCACAAAACGCTGTGGAATTAGGCAGGCGCTTCAGGTGTTAAAAGTATTAAGGCATTTTATTCCTTCGCACCATACTTACGAAGGATTTCTGCTATTTCCTGCTCACGCCAGCCAATGGCATACTGCAGAGGCGTTTGGCCATCAGCGCCCTTTACGTTAGGATCCAAACCCAGTTCCAGCAGATAGCGCAGCACACGCTCGCTTGAGAAACTTGAGTAAAATGCTGCTGCGTGGAGAGCTGTCCACTCCATTTCATCGTCGCGAGCGGAGAGATCTACTCCAGCCTTTACAAGTAGCTTCACTATATCAACGTTATCCTCACTGATAGCTTCAAACAATAGCGGTACGCCGGCTTGCTTTTCTTTGGTCACATCCGCGCCTGCATCCAGCAAAAGCTTAACTATGGCTGTGCTATTTTCGTCAACTGCGTTCTCAAGGAGGCTTTCGCCGAACTTGTTCTTCGAGTTCACGCTCACGCCCGCGTCGAGGAAGGCCTTGACAATATCTACATCGTTTGACTCAAGAGCTTCATGTACCAGCGGTTCTCCCAATTGATTCCGGGCGTTTGCATCGGCACCTGCATCAAGCAACAGCTTTACTATTTCAGTATGGCCATAGTCTACTGGCCACACCAGCAGGGAGCGCCCATTTTTGTCTGGTGCACTGGCATCAAGACCTGCCTCAAGCAGGGCTTTCACCACTGGTGGCTCCTCCACCAAGGTCAGAGCCTCGAACACACCAGGACTATCAGCAGTTATCTCACCGCGAGTTTTAGCCAGGATCTTTACTACGTCGGCTTGCCCGGCTATCACGGCCACCCAAAGCGAGCCATCGGTTACTTTGGCGCCCTTTCTGATGAGCATCTTGACAATGTCGGCGTATCCCTCAGAGGCTGCTTGTTCGAGAGGCGTATATCCCTCTTCATCCTCGGCATTGAGGTCCGATGATTTTCTTATGCGGCTTAGCAGAGCAGCTTTCCTGGCAGCTCGCCGGGTTTCAAACCATTTGGCTCCCTTTTTATCAGGCGCCGGAGAATATGACGGTGACAGAATCTTAGCGGTTTCAGATATGTATTCGAAGTGTGTGACCCATTTCTCCTTACCGTTGCTGTCATACTTCACAATGACGCCGAAATCATGATGTCTGATTTGAGGATGTTCAATAGAGCCACTGACGTAAATGTTTCTCGCCCGGTCTACAGCCAATCCATCTACGTAACCATCGCGGTGTTTAGCTCCTTCATACTTTGCTACCCACTGCTCTTTGCCTTTTGAATCATACTTGATGGTGACAAACTCAACCTTGAGGGGAGTAGGTGAGTCACCGTAACCGTGTGGCTGCCTTGCAGGAGTATTAACGTAACCGGTAATATATACGTTGCCAGCATCGTCCAAGACAATGCCAACAGGACACAACTCTTTTTTACCAAGCTCCCTGTATCGTGCCAGCCATTTTTGTTTACCACTTGTGTTGTATTTAATGGTAACGAAATCAGAGTATTTCTCGTCTAAGTCCCCACTATAGCCAAGTACACATACTTCTCCCTTATCATCGACGGTCAGGTCTTCGGCAACACTGAAGGAGTTTTCGTCATCGGAATAGGTTTTGCCCCAGAGCAACTTTCCATCAGGAGCGTATTTGAAAGTGCCGAACCCTGACCGACCGCCTACAACATAAACGTTACCGGAACCATCCGGCTCGATAGCTTCTCCTGGAGATGAAACCTTCCAGACTTGCCTGCCGTTCTTATCGTACTTGATCGTGACAGAACCTGTGATGTAAGCATTTCCCTCGGAGTCAACAGCTATATCGGTGGGACTTAAGTAGTATACTTTTGAGAATTTGTAATACTCCACCCACAACTGCTTCCCATTCTTATCGTACTTTATCGTAGCATAAGCAAATGAGTTTTGATCATTGGCATCTTCACGAAGATCGACGCAGCACCCAGTAACATAGACATTTCCAAGATCATCGGCGGTGACCGCCGATACGGTATCATGACCGTGAACTGGCCCGTCGAAACGACGTGCCCATAACTCTCTTCCCATGTTGTCATACTTGATCGTTAGGAAGTCTCGATGCGTGTTCGGGTCATACGTGCTGTCCAGTACATATAGGCTGCCGTCGGCATCAATTGCCATATCTGTGTCAACAAGGAAGAAATCCGCGTACGAGTTGATGGGCGATACCCAAGACACTAACCCGTGAACTATCAGGAAAATCAATAACCGCCTTGTCATACTCTGGACCACCTCGCTCTCATAAATTCATACCTAATACGAGCCATAATGAATTATACATTGCAATTTCCCATTGATTTCGCTGTGTTTATCCAAATCCGTCTTCTTATATTAACAAATTTGCATGAGAAAAGCAACCTTTTCGAGCATTTTCATGCCACATCCTCTTGCTAAGTTACTTCATATGGGAAATCCAGGCTTTAGCTACCTGCCAAACTATTGCTTGAATGCTCTGAAGATTTGTGGTAATAAATTACTGCGCTATGAAAGCTCAAATGAAAAAATTATTGGTCGCGGCTGTATTTACTATCTGCCTTGGCGGCCTTGCGAAGGCGGATTTGGCAAAGCGAATTGACGGCATTATCAGCCAATCTTCCCAGAAAAAGGTCCAATTTTCCATTCATATCGTAAAGGCTGGTTCCGGCAGGACAGTGTATAGCCATAACGCACGAAGAGCGCTGGTGCCGGCCTCGAATATGAAAGTGATTACCTCTGCAGCAGCACTGAA
>DAOVNI010000099.1 GCA_030630315.1 Phycisphaerae bacterium
CCCGCCGCTGCAGCGCATCACGACCGGTTTGGTCAGGGTAGGCGGCACCGTTGTTCGCAGAATTCCCCGCGTCAGCATTATAGCGTCGGCGTACTGCATTAACGGTACAATCGTCAGGTCAATCCGCTCAAGCCCTGTGGTAGGGCCTTGAAAGTAGCCGTGGTCAATCGCAAACATTACCGTTCGCCCGGTCGCCGGATTAAATATCCGTGACAGCCGATTTTTCATCCCCCAGTCAAGAGCACCAGCTCCCTTGAGAAAAAAGCCCTCAGTTTTCATCGGAACATCTTCATAAAACTTCTTTGCTTCTTTTTCGTCTCCAATATCAGGCATAGCTCTTTCCTTTCTTTCATTTTGCCTTGTCTCTTTTCACAGCCCAGATAGTTCCGGTAACAAAGTAAATCAATGTCGGCCAGATGAGTATATTCTTGAAAGTAGCGAAGTTCTGTTCGTATCGGCTGCCGTTCAAATTCGTTAAGTTTATCAAGCCGCTCAATAATTTGTCATCCTATATTGGTTGACCTTTTTTCATTTGTTCTATGAATCCTGATATATTTCCAGAAGTTTCACTTCCGCTTCCCTCGTCCACAACCCGTTACTTAGGTACTCGGCAACTTCCGGCATCTTTTCGTTGAGCTCTTCCAGCGGAACCAGCCCCAGACCGCGGCACGCCGGATAAACGATAATTTTGCCCGCTATCGACCGGTTTTCAACCGCCCGAATCCCTTCGGTCGCGCCCTCAAGCCCACAAATAGCCGCAACGCTGACATTGGTATCAAGCCTGCCGCTCTCAACTTTTTCAAGAACACATTTCATATCAGCTAAAGTTGAGCCGCTCGTCCCGATGAAGTAAAGTTGTTTTTCTATGTAGGCATCCAGGTCAATCTTCCCTGTAACCGTCGCAGGTATGCCGGCGAAGATGTTTATAATGCCCCGCTTGGCGGCGCTGCGCACCGAAGCAGCAACCAGGTCAGGTACCGGTGCCATCAAAACCGTATAATCAAATGGCCCCGCAACTTTCTCTCTGGCAGGATTATAGGGTTTATACTCAACATCGTTTTTCTTGGCTAAAGGTGCAGCGATTTTTGTCAGCGTGGCTAATCTGTTGTCATCCAAATCTCCTGCAAAAACGCTGATACCTTCGATGTCCTGACAGATATTTCGTATCACGTGCATCATACCCATCGGGCCGCCCGCCCCGATAACGTTAATCTTATCACCGGGCCGAATTTCGTCGGCATCGGGAATTACTTCCATTGACTCAGCCGGGTCCCAACCTGTGGTGCCCACGTAACGAGCCCCGCCGTAGTGAACTCGGCCCACCATAGTAACAACATCCCTGCCGAATTTACCGCCGCAAAGAACGATATTGAGAAGTCCTCCTGAAGCAACCTTTCCAAACAACGTCTCGACAGTATTCGCCTCGGAGCCAAAATAGATTACATCGTCATAGCCGGCATCGGTAAGCCCTGATATGTTTGCACCTCTTTTAACCGGCACATTTAATTCTACTGGCGGGGACTTTGCAACCCACGTTATTTCAGCCGGCCTGCCATAGCGGTTAAACAAATTTCGAAAAGCGTCTTCGCTCACCTCCACATCCGCAACAACGAGCATTTGTCCGTCTGCCCTTAAACTCGTGCGTTCCCTGGAGGCATACGCATCTTCAACGCACGCCCACGGCTCCACCAGAGCTATTGCAGAGGCGGAAAGCTTCTCTGAAACCGGTATCAGCATTGACTCGCCTTCCGGTGTCGTAATGACCCTTTCATCCATCAGCACGTATTCCTGAAGAGCTCCTTCGAAGTTATAACCGAAGGCCCCATTAGAGCTGGCAGTGTGCAGCCAACGGTAATCGGTTTGAACAAGGTAACGCTCGCCTTCCTTAAAGTCCTCCACGCCGGCCCCAACCGCTTCAATTCTCACCACCGTTTCGTGACCGGGCACAGTTGGCTTCTCGCCGGGGACATAGCTGGGTATCTCTTTAAGTATTTCAGGGTCAATGCCGGAAACTATTTCGCTCTTGCGAACATGGCTGGAAAATTGCTTCAGCAATTTAAGGTCGGAAAAACAAAGCCCGACTACTTCCACTCTGCAAAGAATCTGGTGCCGGCCGGGTCTGAAAACCTCTTTGGATTTATTCAAAACAAGCTTGTCCGGCCCAACCAGCTGCACAGCATATTGAGTTTCCGGGATGTTTGCCATAAGCTTTGCTTCCCTCATCGTCGGCCACCGACTTTATCCAGTATTTCTTCAGGACTGACCGCCTCGTCTAATCCGCTAAGCTCATCTTCTCGTTTTGGCCCGAGCCGGGTCCCAAGCTCCTGGAAGAATTCATTTTTTTCCACAACGCTTTCAAAATTTTTCTTGGCCCACTCGCTCGTATATCCCAGCCCACATCTTTGTTGGAGCACCGAATGGGCATAAACGATATGCGCGCCTTTTAAGAATATAGGAGCTAACGGCGAAAGTTCCTCGCTATCGAAGTTGTCCACAAATTTTTGCCCCGGACTGTTCATTTCCGTCCCCATCACGACAGGCAGATACAGCTTTTCAGCTAATTCCATCACCTGGTAGAGATTATCTATTTTTTCACCTTTAACGCCCGACGTGTAATTGCGGTCCGGGATAACGTTGATGGCCGCTGCACCCGTGCTCATAGCCACTTCCAGAAGCTCTTCGATGGCCTTTTCACCTTCGCTGGTGCCGTCCAGCCACGTTAAAGTCGGAATTGCCCCGGCCGCCAAGGCGAACCGGTTCGTATCGGCCATCAATGGAAACGACCCCTTATCGGGCACGATGTAGCCGACGCCGCCGCGCTTCATAGTTTTAGCTCGAATCGTATTCAGCAGTTCTCTGCCCTCAGGCAGCTCCAATGATTCTGCCGCCACGCCTAATTTTTCAGACCAGAACTCAGCAAGCGAATCTGTCTCACCGAAGATTTCTCTGGCCTTGCGCGCGTATGCAAGACAAATATGACGCTCGGTTGGATTACCTGACGGCGTCAGAACGAGCACGTCCCGCTCATAATCTAATTCCGCCGGCTTGAGATGTTTATTTACCCGTTCCATCAAATCCCGGTTCCTCTGCTGGGCCATTTTGCGAAGACTAAGCAAAAACTCTTTTTGCTCACCTTTCAACCTGGCTCTCGGAAATCCCACCCCCATATGGTACGTGATACCCGGCTCACCGGGCGAAGTCATCACTCTCTCTGAAAATTCCGGCACGAATACCCGCGTCTCCAGACCGCCGCATCCCTTTAGGCGGAGCTTTCGCGCCGCCTCAAGGAATTCTTCCAGAGCGTCCAGAACGTCAAAATCCACCACTCCCGCAACAGCCAGCCTACGCTTCCGCGCCAGCCACGCAAATTTGCTCGGAGAATACCCGTACGAATTATAAGAAAAAAAGGTATGACAATGCAGGTTGACATCCGTGCCGGCTTCAGGCAGCTCGATTTCACCCGCCTCGACCTTCTCACACAGGGCCGCTAAGGCCTTCTTTCTTTCAGCTGAATCGAAACTATCCAGCTTGCGTTCAAGCTCTTCAATTAAAATTATTTTTCCTCTTTTCCCTTTTGTTGAATCTGTGTAAAGCTGTGTTCATCTGTGGCTCTTCTTATTTTTACTTTTTAATTTTCTCATATTGTTCTTCCCAGAGTTCACTGTCTTGCGGCTGATATTCTTTTAGCTCATACGAATTGCGGACAATCTCCCTCGCATCGCCTAACGTTTTTATCTGGCCTGTCGCCTTGGCCTGCATCAAAATATTGCCGCTCGCCGTCGCCTCAATCGGCCCGGTGATTACCTTTTTCCCCGTCGCATTAGCCGTGAACTGACAGAGCAGTTCATTTTGTATCCCGCCGCCGACAATATGCAGTACCTCAATCGGCTGTCCCGCAATATCTTCGATAGCTTCCGTCATATAGCGATACTTAAACGCCAGGCTTTCCAATATCGCCCTTATCATTTGTCCCTTGTCGTTGATTGCCTTTTGCCCTGTTTCAGTGAGATAATCATTTATTCTTGTCGGCATATCGCCCGGCGAAAGAAACCCGCTGCAATCGGGATTGATTTGACGGGCAAACGGCTCGGCTTGTCGAGCCATCTCGGCCATCTCCGCATACGACAGCTCAATGCCCTCTCTCTGCCATTGTCTTTTGCATTCCTGAGTCAGCCATAATCCCATTATGTTCTTCAAAAGCCGAATCGTATTTTCAACTCCCCCCTCGTTTGTAAACTCATATTCAAAGCTCTTTCTGTTAATAATCGCCTCAGGCACTTCGACCCCTATAAGACTCCAGGTCCCCGACGAAATATACGCCCAGTTACCCTCCCCGGCCGGCACGGCAGCAACCGCTGAGGCCGTGTCGTGCGAGCCAATCGCAATAATCGGAATAGGTCCGCAGCGAAGTTCGTTTCCAATCTTCGCGCTCAACTGCCCCACAACTGTCCCCGGCTCGACAATTCTTGGCATAATCTCAATCGGCAAAGAAAGTTTATCGAAAATCTCACTCGACCATTGGCCCGTTCTCATATCCATTAATTGTGACGTGCTTGCAAGACTGTATTCGCCGTAAATCTTACCGCACAAATGGTAGGCGAACAAATCAGCGATAAAAATCAGGGTCTTCGCCTTGGCAAGCGCAGCCGAGCTGCCTGAACGCATCGCAAGAAGTTGATAGACCGAATTTAGCTGCATAAACTGCAGGCCCGTGTTTTCATAAATTTCGCGTTTGCCCATCAGCTCAAACGCCTTTTCCATCATCCCGTTGGTTCGGCTGTCGCGATAATGATAAGGATTTTCAACCAGCTTTCCATCGGCGTCCAGCAGCCCGAAATCAACGCCCCAGCTATCGACGCCGATACCCCAGACTTGAGTGCCCGCCGCTTTTGCCGCCTTGCTTATCCCCGTTTTAACTTCGCAAAGCAGTTTGTCGAAATCCCACCGCAGTGAGCCGGCCTCTTTAATCGGGCCGTTGCTGAAACGATGGATTTCTTCGAGAGCAAGTTTATCGTCCGAGACCGAGCCAAGCATCACTCTGCCGCTCTCGGCACCGAGGTCAACCGCAATATATTTCTTCACTTGCGCCATCACCAATTCCTTTATTATTTGATTCGTTAATATCGAACATCGAGCAAGGAGGCAATTTTATAACCCAAATCCCTTGCTATTGCAAACCGAAAATCGAAGTGCGGAGGTATGCCCTCTGTTGCGGGCACAGATGTAATCAGAGTAATAGACAAGGGCAACAAGAAGTAGTTAGGCTTATATATGGCGCAGCATTTTTTGCCGCGAGGGAGGGCCGGCGCTTAGGCCCGCGGAATGGATTGGTCCGACTGGAAACGAATCTTGGCCTCGCCGATGAGATAAAAACTACCGGTAATACAAATCAGGTCTTCTTTGCTCACAGCGTTTTTCGCAAGCCGCAGTGCCTCGCCTAAACTGCTGGCCGTCTGGCACATCTTGTCGCACATCTCCGTGTACATATCGGCCAGGTCTTCCGGAGACATCGCCTTTGCCGAGTTGCTGCGGGTGAAAACCACCTTGTCAGCGCCGTATTGTAATTTATGTAGCATCCCTTTAACGTCCTTGTCGTTATTACAGCCGAAGATGACAACCATGGAATCGTAAGGAATATTTTGGCCTATCGCATGTATCAAGGCGTGAATGCTTGCGGCATTATGAGCGGCGTCTATCATAATTCGCGGGTCATCGCAAATCATCTCCATTCGGCCCGTCAATGACACGCTATGAAGTCCCTTAGTTGCTTTTTCGCTGTCTATCTCGTAGCCGCTCGCTTTGAGTTTATCCAGCATAGCCAGGGCCAGACCGCAGTTGATTGCCTGATGTTTGCCGTGAAGTGGCACTCGCAGATGTTCAAATTTACTCGTTGGTGTCGTCAGGCAGATTCTTGTATGTGGGCCGTGCTCTCGCGACGTTTCAAATCGGTGCGAAAAATTAATATCATCACTGCCGGTTACACTCAGCGGCGCTTTGACGGCAGCAGCATGCAATTTTAGAACACGCATCGCCTCGTCCTCCTGTTCGACGGTAACAATCGGAACACCGCGCTTGAAAATACCGGCCTTCTCCTTGGCAATTTTGTCGATAGTGTGCCCAAGCTGGTGCTGATGGTCGATACTCAAACTGGTTATACCGACGACCTTGGGATGAATAACGTTGGTGCTGTCCAGTCTGCCGCCTAAACCGGTTTCAATCACCCCAATATCAACTTTCGTATCGACAAAATGCATAAACGCCAGCGCCGTCATAATCTCAAAGAAGGTGGGAGGAGTATTCTTTGATATTTTCTCAACCGGTGCGTAAATGCGGTTCAGCAGGCCAAGCATTTCTCGGTCCTTTATCATTTCGGAATTGACCGCAATCCGCTCATGCAAATGTACCACGTGCGGCGAGGTGTATAACCCGACGTTGTAATCGTTCGCCTCGAGCATCTTCGCCAGCATCGTCGCAGTCGAGCCCTTTCCTTTTGTGCCGGCTA
>DAOVNI010000215.1 GCA_030630315.1 Phycisphaerae bacterium
AGTCTTTAGGCATATGAGGCGGAAGAGGTATTAAATAATCAATAGAAAATAATCAATATTGTAACGCAGTGCAAATCCGGCGCTGTTTGACGGAACCAATTTAGTATGTCAGGCGTATTTGACAACAGTATAGTTAATCAGGTCCAGCAGGCCAACGACATCGTTGACGTGATAAGCGAGCACGTCAGCTTAAAGAAAAAGGGGCGCGAAATGGTCGGCTTATGTCCCTTCCACGACGACCATCGCCCGAGTATGTACGTCAACACCGTCAAGCAGATATTCAAGTGTTTTGCCTGTGGTGCCGGCGGCGACATCTTCAAGTTTCTTCAGATGCGCGAAAATCTGACTTTTCCGCAGGCAATAGAAAGATTGGCCGACCGCGCCGGAATAAGGCTGAAGAAACTCAAAACTCAAAACTCAAAACTCAAAACTACTGATGTCGACCCCAATTCGCTGGCTAAGGTCAATGCGTGGGCCGCCGAGTATTTCCAGAAAAATCTCGCTGACGAGCAAAAGGGAAAGTCAACCCGTGATTATATCGCTGAAAGACAAATAACCCCGGAAAGCACGGAAAAATGGCGCCTTGGCCTGGCTATTGATTCGCAGGATGATTTAATCAGGGCGGCAAGAGCCAGAGGTATTCCACCGAAGCTGCTGACTCAGGCCGGCCTGGTCGTAACCCAGGGCGGCACCATTGGCGATAAATTTGTAAATCGCCTGATGTTTCCTATTACTGACGTAACCGGCAGGGTAATTGGCTTCGGCGGCCGAACGCTGGACGAAGCGAGCGCTAAATACATAAATTCGCCGACAACGGTTCTCTTTGACAAAAGCAATTCACTATACGGCCTCCAGCAGGCTCGCCACCGGATTGTGTCATCAGCAACAGCAGTTATTGTCGAAGGTTATACCGACTGCATAATGGCGCATCAGTTCGGATGCAGCAATGTCGTTGCGGCGTTAGGGACAAGTTTTACGACCGGCCAGGGGCGCATCTTGCGGCGGTATGCAAAAAAAGTAGTTTTAATCTTCGATAGTGACACCGCAGGTATCGAAGCTGCCAACAGGGCGCTGGATGTCTGCCTGTCGCAGCGTATAGATATAAAGCTTGCTTCGGTGCCGGAAGGTAAAGACCCGTGTGATTTTCTTCTAACCGCCGGCAAGGAACGATTCGAACAATTGGCCGACGAGGCCGTCGATGTTTTCCAGTTCAAATGGAACCGGCTTATGGAAAGTTTCGGCAGGGACGAAACCCTTGCCGGCAAAAAGCTGGCGATTGAAGAGTTTTTACAAACAATAGCCATGAGCTTATGGGCGGGCAATCTGCCGGCCATTGACAGGGGGTTGATAGTCAACCGGCTTTCAAAGATTATCAGCGCAGACCCCAAAGAGATAAATGCCGAATTATGCAGAAGAATTGGAAGGGCCGCAAAGACCGCAAGCTATAGCGTTGAAAACCAAAAAGTGCAAAGTACAGATTTGGGTCAGGGACTCTTTGCCGTAGCTCAACGGGAGGTCCTCGAAGTATTGCTGAATGAGCCGAAGCTGTTTGAGATTGTAAAGCAAAGAATTTCAGCGGAGGTCTTTGACGTACCGATATTGAGGCAAATAGCAGATATACTGTTTCAAACGCTGAGTACCGATATTAATGCTTCGCTCAAAGAAATACTCACCGGTGCAGAATCCGTAGAGGCAGGCAGCGTTATCGTCCGGTTGGCACAGGGCGGAGAAGAAAAAGGCAATTTCCAATCCCGTTTGGCCGGGGCCCTGGATGCAATACAGCGAATACAGGGACAGAGAAAAAAAAGCGATATCAAAGCAATAGAAGACCAAACCCAGTTTCTGCGGCGTTTCTCTGAAAGTACTGTAAAAGAAGACCCCCATAACGTGGGAATGGTCTGATGATCGATAATTGATAATTTAATAATGAATAATCGTTAATCAATAATCATTACTCATTTATGTAAGGGTGCCGAACGTGGCAAAAAAAAGAACAAAAGCAGACAAACCGGATACCGCGGATAAAAGTGGGGTTGATGACAAGGCATCAGCGAGCGCCAAAATCAAAGACGCTGAGCAGCAGATAAAAACGCTTATCGAAAAGGGCGGGAAAAAAGGATTCCTCACATACGAAGAGATGAACGCGGAGTTGCCCGAGGATGCCGTTAGTCCCGCGCGCCTCGATAGCCTGTTGGCGACGCTCGATGAAATGGGAATTGACCTGCTTGATGAAGCTGATGTCCAAAAGCAGGCAGAAGAGCGGTTTGAACCATCCGAAGAGCCCGAAGTACCCTTGAACGAGGAAGAAGCCGCCAGAGAACAGCAGCTCAAAGAGGACGAGCTGCTCGAAAAGCAATTGGCGGGCGCCGAAGCCG
Organism: Phycisphaerae bacterium; assembly: GCA_030630315.1. GTDB lineage: Bacteria > Planctomycetota > Phycisphaerae > Sedimentisphaerales > Anaerobacaceae > JAUVYQ01. Next base: position 2,376 of record DAOVNI010000215.1, read on the forward strand.
CTCGAAGGATTGACGACCCTATCAGGATGTATCTGACCCAGATGGGGCAGATTCCACTGCTGACAAGAGAGTTGGAAATCTCACTGGCTCGAAAAATTGAAATTACAAGAATGGGTTTTAGAAGAAAACTGCTGCAATGCGATTATTGCGCAAGAAACTCCCTGGATTTACTCCAGCAGGTGCAAGAGGGCTCGCTGTCGTTTGATAGAACCATTAAGACTTCGCCTGCTGAAAACCTTGTAAAAGCCGTAATAAGGAAACGGCTGCCGATGAACTGCAATACCGTGGATAAACTGCTCAAAATCAACCAGAATCTGTTTAAGAAAACTCTCAAGAATCAAGGCGACAAGCTCGACAAAGCGGGATTAAAGCAAATACACAGAAACAAACGGAAAATCGCAACGCTGCTCGAAGAGCTCAGCCTGCGAATATCGAAATTGCAGCCGATGGGAAAGAAGCTGCACGGTATCAGTCTCAAAATGCACCAGTTAGAGCAGATTCTCACAGAAGGGGTCCATAGGGATATAACCAGTGATGATATCGAGGCGATAAAGCAGGAATTGGCCGGGCTTCAAGAATTGGTGAACGAAACTCCCAAACAGCTTGATAAGAGACTGCGCTCAATGGATAGTGTCTTTGCGCAATACGAGCACACCAAGCGGGAGCTCTCAGGCGCAAACCTCAGGTTGGTGGTTTCAATTGCCAAGAAATATCGCAACCGCGGCCTGAGCTTTCTGGATTTAATCCAGGAGGGCAATACCGGCCTGATGAGGGCGGTGGATAAATATGAGTACCGCAGGGGATACAAATTCAGTACGTATGCCACGTGGTGGATTCGGCAGGCAATTACGCGGGCGATTGCCGACCATGCACGAACGATTCGGATTCCGGTGCATATGATAGAGACAATGAGCCGACTGCGAATGGCCAGCAAAACTCTGCTTCAGAAATTAGGCAGAGAGCCGACCGTCGAGGAAATCGCCGAAGAAGCCGAGATGAGCGTGGAGGAGACGCGGAGGGTGCTGAAGATTTCCAAGCATCCAATCAGTCTGGACAGGCCGATAGGCGAAAGCGAAGACAGCTACTTCGGTGATTTTATCGAGGATGACGACGTCGATTCACCGGTGGCCTCGGCTGCTCAGGGAATGCTCAAGGAGAGAATCGATATAGTCCTGAAAACGCTTTCATATCGCGAGCGCGAGATTATCAAGCTGCGATACGGAATCGGCGACGGCTATACCTATACATTAGAGGAAGTCGGCAGAATCTTCAAGGTCACACGCGAGCGGGTCAGGCAGGTTGAGGCAAAAGCGATAAGGAAACTGCAGCACCCCGTCCGTTCCCGCAAGCTCGAAGGGTTCCTCGACCATAAGACGGCGTGATTGGTGATTGGTGATTGGTGAATAGTGGTTAGTGA
>DAOVNI010000271.1 GCA_030630315.1 Phycisphaerae bacterium
CGTCTTGTTAGGCGGTTTTCCTTTTCGTCAACTATATTTATAAGACGAGCAATCAAATCTTTTCTGGCTCTAATTAGTTCATTTTGCGCCTCATATATTTCTTCGCTTTCTTTTGAGAGCAGCCTTTCGACTGCAGTTGCTTGCTTCTCTTCCCGGTACTCCCCCACAGCTAAGAGGGAGCCCACGCAAAGTAATATTAAGGCCAACTTGCTGCATGAAACCATATCAACCTCCTTTCATTGATAACACCATGATTGCCATTTGGGGAATATAAAGTGTTTCATTCGATTGATGTCCGTTTTTAATGTTGTGAATCTGTCTTTTTTTCTTCTTTGCACGACACATGCAATTGTTTTCTTGCTGTCGATGCCGAATCCGATATACTTGTCAATAATGGGCCTCCTGTAATAAAGGTTATTGTGGCGTTTCTTAACGACCACGTAAAACTTTGGGCCGTTTAACGAGCCCGTATTATAACCCATACGGGAGGCTCCGGTTTCATAGTTTATCTGTGGCTAAAATACTTTTTCAACTACTTCTATTACCTTTGCGTGCACTGTTTCGATGTCACCGGTGGCATCGACGAGATGGAAGTTTTCCTGCCGGCCGGCCAGCTTCAGGAAGCCATCGCGGACTTTTTGATGATAACCATCGCCTTTCTGCTCTATCCTGTCAAATTCCCTGTTCAATCTACTCAAGCCGACCTTTGGGTCGACATCGAGAATGACAGTCAGGTCCGGCCAGGGCTTTCCGAGAGAATCTTCTGCAAGTTTTATAAGCTGGTTGATGCCGAAGCCGCCGGCGTGGCCCTGATAGGCGCAGGTGCTTGAGAGCCATCTATCGAGGACAACACATTTTTTTTGCGCAAGGGCCGGGGCTATTTTTTCCTGCCATAGTTGAACTCTTGCCGCCATATAGAGCATCGCTTCCGTCGCCGTGCTCATTGCGATGTGTTCCGGGTTGAGCAGGATTTGCCGAATCTTTTCGCCGATAGCGGTATCGCCGGGGTCGCGAAGACTTGCAACTTCGACGCCATTTTCCTTTAGCCACTGCGCAAGCAAGGCACATTGCGTGGTCTTTCCGCAGCCGTCCGGCCCATCAAGAACAATGAATTTGCCTGCGAGTTTGTTTTCCAAATTTTCGTTATTCAAATTTGGTCTCCTGTTTTGAGTCTAAAAGTTTTTTGGCTTGTTTCAGAAGTTGTTTAAGAGAACCCTCCACCTGCAACTCTTTGGCCCACTTATGTAAATAATCCCTATCGAGACGGTCCCCCTGAACCATTGCAACGCCGAAAGCATCACGAAACTGCTGTTCTGACTGACTGTCCTTAGCCCATTCCAATTTACTCAGAATAATATCTTCGGGCGAAGTTACCCAAACATCCAGTTGCTTGATTTTAGCAGTACACCTTCGCTCAAACTCCTTCTCACTGAAAGGCCTGTCCTTGCGAATAATAAAATCAGCCTTCCAACCGGACTGATTGTCAATTACATTGAAAGTCGAATTATGAGCAAATGCCTCTCGAACAGCTTCAAGGCTAACATAATAACCCTCGCCGAAAGACTTGGCGAAATGTAAAAGTTGCCTTTCGGTCGGAGTAATCACAATATCAACATCTTTTGTAGCCCTCGGCTGGCCGTGGATGCTGCTTGAGACAGAACCAGAAAGCATATATGGGATATTCTGCCGGCTTAATTTTTCAATCAGTCCTTCTAAGAAATCTGCCTGGCTTGTCATATCTATATCCTGGCGTCGGGGTACATTTGCCTGAATAAAGTTTCACCAACCATCAAGCGTAAAACTTCCTGTTGAACTTTTTGCTCATCAAAATCGCTATGGCGTTGTCTTACACCTGCTTCGACGAGACTGCGAAGGTTATCGCTCAGTTCGAATGCCATTTTAAGGCGAGCTTCCGGCCCCAGTCTCCGCAGGATTTCAAACTGCCTTCTTGCAGCATCAACGGTTGTGTCTGCAGGTATTGCGTCCATTTTAATCTGAAAAAACTTATTTTACCCTCGCAGAATAATTCAGATGGCCCGTAATTTCAATAAGATACTTTTTGCTTTGTCTTAGATAATACAATTTTAGTAATTCGTCAATCGCTATTTTGACCGGGCAGAGTCTGTATGGCAGAGAAACGACTTGTAAATAACTACTATGTAACGTCGTGTACAAGTTTTAACACGTAACGAATTTTGAAAAACCTAAGGGGCCCAAGACCTCTCGTAAACAAAACATAACCGAAAACGTATGAGCCAAAATCTTACGACATATCCGATTAGTCAAATGCCAAATATCACGAGCCCAGACCCGCACCCAAATTTGCCGTTCTCGGTCATTCGGATTTGTCCCTCGACTCTGCCGGGGATGGTGAGGGCCTCGACTGAGCTCAGCCGAACGTCCTTGTCGAGCCATTTCGGATTTCGATGCCGTCCAGGTCCGGCCCGGCTTCAGACGGGACGGATTCGAATTTCGAGATTGCCTTACCTTCCGGCTCCTATATCACAGCATCGGCAGGACAACTTTCAACCGAGATTTCCCTATTAAAACCGCTGCTATCTCATTATCTTTTCGCACCTTCCCCCCATTTCACCGTTCAACCGCCCAACCGTTTCACCGTCTAACAGTCCCACTCTCCAAATGTCCAAAATGACCGGAAATGACCTTTATCAGTATTAAAACCGAGGTTTTGGCCCCTCGACTTGACTTTTCGGCAAATCGGCCTATATTTATGTAGTTAGTCTTTAGGCATATGAGGCGGAAGAGGTATTAAATAATCAATAGAAAATAATCAATATTGTAACGCAGTGCAAATCCGGCGCTGTTTGACGGAACCAATTTAGTATGTCAGGCGTATTTGACAACAGTATAGTTAATCAG
>DAOVNI010000285.1 GCA_030630315.1 Phycisphaerae bacterium
CTATTCTACTCTGGCCTGGTTTCTGTTTGGCGCCGGCGGTGATAACTACAACATCAGCCCCTTCGCAGCCTTCGTATCCGGCAGAATATATATTTACCGGATGAACGAAGCTGGCCCCGTGACTTAAATCCATACATTCACCTTCAGCACGCTCCTGGTTTGTATCAATAAGAACAATTTCCCTGGCGACTCCGCTTATCATCAAAGAAAAGGCAAAAGTGCTGCCCACATTTCCAGCACCTACTATGGCAACCTTAGACCTTGCGCCCCGCATTTTATCTCCTATGAATACACAGTGTAACTTTCACATAAAAAGGGTCAAACCAGTAGTTTTCAACGCATAAATTGCAAATACCCTCGAGATATACCGTCTTTTTCAACACGGCAAATTTTCTGCCGATACCCTTTGGAACAGGGATATTGTCGAACGGCTTATGATAAAAATCAATGATTCTTTTGTATTTATACACTTAAAGTGCTGATAACTTTCCAGATTCCAGTCAAACCTCCGTCGAACGCTGAGGCCGAAAAAAGCGGTATGCAAGCTGCGTGCAGATAAGAACTTAGAGGATTACCGCCGATTTTTTGCTTTCTTTTCTCAATAATAGGAAAATTTTCTCGCTTTTTCAGATGCCTTACTATAAGCATGAGAATACTATAGTTTTTCCACAGATTAACCCAACTCTGTTTTTCTGAAAAGAGCATATACCGTTCTGTGGAAGAAGCCGGTCTGGCACCTATTACAAAACGCAAAGAGCCGAAATAGGCGAGAAAAGGCGCCGAATATGACAAGCCAGAGGTGGTAGTGCAGACGCGGCCGAGTATTTAAGTGACGGCTTAGAGGTGCAATGTAGATATGAGCGCTGCTTGCAATCGACGCCCAATCCTCGTTTTGGGTATAGGCAATATTCTGCTCCGTGACGAGGGTGTGGGCGTGCGTGTGATAGAGCAGATGCAGAAAATGCACCTGCCTGACGATGTGGAGCTGGTTGACGGCGGGACGGCCGGCGCTGATTTGCTGGATGTGCTGGCCGAAAGGCGGAAAGTGATTGTTATCGATGCGGTGCAGGCCGATTGCAAGCCAGGGACCGTGCTTCGATTCACTGCTGATGACCTCGTCCGGCCTGACGGGGTGGGTATGTCGCTGCATGAGCTGGGGCTGGGTGAGGCCCTGACAATGACCAGGCAGCTTGAGTGTGCGCCTGAGGAGGTGGTGGTTTTCGGTATTAAGCCCAAGGATATTAGGTGCGGTTTGGAGCTTTCGGAAGAAATTGTGGCATCGGTGCCCAAGGTTGTCGAATTGGTGTTGGCAGAAATTGCAAAGTGAATATCCTGAGTACATATCAGCGAGTGTGTCAGTAAGATATGTGAAATGGAGCCAATGGGATTCGAACCCACGACCTCTTGCATGCCATGCAAGCGCTCTCCCAACTGAGCTATGGCCCCGAAGTACAGCAATATTAGCACAGAAATCGGCCTTTGGCAAATAAATTTTCCATCCCCGACGGTCCGTCCCGACTTCCGGCTGTGCAGCAGACGATTGCATTTCTCAAGCCAACAAAGTATAATGGCTTTTCGGGTTTCGGTTCCGTCAACCGTACATATCGACAGCATTAATGGATAAAGATAAGAATTTTGATTAAAAGGCAGAGGATATTTATAACGGGGCGCGTGCAGGGCGTCGGTTTTCGTCCGGCTGTGTACTCGATAGCACGAAAGTTGAGACTTTCCGGCTTTGTCTATAACGACACAAAGGGTGTAACAATCGAATTACAGGGCAAAGAGGAAAAAATAGATGAATTTTTAGTTCGTCTGCAATCCAGAGACAAACCTCCGTTGGCACAAATAAAATCCTGCGAAGCAGTTGATGTAGCTGTAATCGAGGCCGAAGATAAATTCATTATCGAGACGAGCGATTCCGAAGGTTCGGCCCTGTCGGAGGTAACGGCTGATACCGCAACCTGCCGAGACTGTCTCACCGAAATGGCCGAGAAAGAAGATTTTCGGTACGGTTATCCGTTTATAAACTGCACTAATTGCGGGCCGAGGTATTCAATAGTCAAAAGCATTCCTTACGACAGGCCCAATACCACGATGTCGGAGTTTGCGATGTGTGATAAATGCGCTGCTCAATACACGGATGTAACTAACCGACGTTTTCACGCCCAGCCCGTTGCCTGCGGCATGTGTGGGCCGAAAATCCGGCTGACAGACAGCAAAGGAAATACAATAAAGACACGAACCGATGAAGTAATTGCTGAGACTGCCCGCCTACTTTTAGCTGGAAAGGTCGTTGCCATAAAGGGAATTGGTGGATTTCACCTTGCTGTTGATGCGCTCAATAACAAGGCGGTGGAGAGACTGCGAGAACGCAAGAGGCGAGACCATAAACCCTTTGCTATGATGGCTGACTCGATTGGCAGAATAAAAGAATATGCAATCGTGAGCGGATTGGCTGAGCAGGTCTTAAAAAGTCCTCAAAGCCCCATTGTTTTATTGCCGAAGGGAAAAAACTCGGCGATAGCTCCATCCGTTGCCGGCGGCGTTGATACCTTCGGTTTTATGCTGTGTTACGCTCCACTGCATTACCTGTTGTTCGCACAAAACATAGAAATCTTGGTAATGACCAGCGGCAATATTTCCGATGAGCCGTTGATTTGCAAGAATGAACAGGCACTGGAAAGACTGGCTTACATTGCGGACGCCTTTTTGATGCACGATAGAGAGATTTATCGCCGAGTTGATGATTCGATTGTGCA
>DAOVNI010000098.1 GCA_030630315.1 Phycisphaerae bacterium
AACAAAATAAATAATGAAGACGGACAATAAAAATCTAAATAGAGAATTTTTAGCGAGTCTGCTCTATACATTGAAAAACGGCCTTTGCAGCGGCGATATGGACAGATTTTGACTGATTTTTCAGAAGCTGTGGCAGAAAATTTGTAAGTTGTGGTGTGCCAATTCGACCTATCGCCAGTGCTGTCCGCACATTAACCCGTTCGAGCGCATTTTTATCCAGCCCGGCAGTGAGATTTTTCGTAAAAACATCGAGGACTTCGGGCTCTCCGATGGTGTCTTTGAGCATACCAAGCTGTTCGGCTGCGGCGAGGCGAACTTCCAATATGTCGTCATCCAACATAGTAATCAGGGCATTTCTGGCCTGTATTGTTGCCAGTGCCCCCATTGCCTTTACACCCATAATTCTATCGTCGGCGTAAGTGCTTATAAGCATTGCCCACAACTTCGGAAATATCCGCTCATCGCTGAGCATTGCTATGGCCTCGGCCGTCTGAAGTCTGACTCTGTCGTCGGAATCCTCGCGCTGCAAGGTCCAATACAAGAACTTTAGTACGCTTTTATCGCCACTTTTGCCGAGCAGTAAAGCGGCATTGGCTCTAACTGTCTGGTCGTTGCTGGCTATCGCTTTGCGAAGAAGCTGGAAGCTGTCAGGAGAGCCGAGCTTGCTCATCGCGTACGCGGCGGCAATTTTGACGTTTTCGTTTTCATCTTGTAATAGTGGCGCAACTTCGCTTTTGGCAAGGGAGTATTGCAAATCACCTACAGCCAGAGCAGCTGCAAATCTAACCGGCACAAATTTATCCTTTAATAATCGTTGTACTTTAGGCATCAACCTGATTTGTTTGGTTGTTGCGACAACTTCGATAGCATTAACCTTGATTAGTGGGTTATCGTCAGCTAAAGCCTCCTGAATAATCTGGGTAGCTTGCGGTTTAAGGTTATTGACGCTGATGGTATCAACAGGGGTATGGGTATAAGTTCTCTGGAGCGTTTTATTGCATCCGGAGACCGCAAAAGCTAAAAACGCAAAGGCAAAAACTAAAGACCATAACTTGAAATTCACTTTTCGCTCCTATCGTTTTTTCACTTTTTGCTTTATGCCGGTTGCTACTGTGACTATTATGAGCGAAACAAGGCAAGCTGCACAAGAAAAATCCAGCCATTGGCCGTATTTGCTAAAAAAAGTTACCCTCTTATCTATCGGCATTTTATCGGCAAACCATCCAGCCAACCCCTTCCGTTCCATAGCTGTAACCGGCAAATCAGGGCTTGCCGCAATATAGCCATCGCGTATCCGCCCTAAAGTATCGATGAGGCAGCTTATGCCGGTATTGACGCTTCGCAAGACGGCAAGTCTGTTTTCGACGGCCCTGAAGACGCAAATAGCTGCGTGCTGAGGAAGCTCTGTGCTCGGCAAGACTTTCTCGCCCTTGAATCTCACAAACCAGCCGTCGTTACTTATATTGATGAGCCAGTCAATCTGCTTGCGGCCGTGCTCGTCCAGTGCAAATCTTCGTACAATCGCAGGCATTGTGGCCTCATAACAAATTATTACGCTGAATTTGTAAATTCGGGCTTCCTGGCCTTTGGTCATTTCAAAGACGGTGTATTCGCTGCCCGCGTCGAGTGAATGGTCGTAATTATATGGATTAAATTTCATCACCAGCTTAAAAAGCAAAGGAAAACTCTTTTTGAAGGGCAGCACTTCGCCGAAGAGGACCAGGTGAATTTTGCTGTATTGTTTGTCCGATTGTTGCCCGTCTGGTTTGTACAGGAATGCTGAATTATATCTTTCAGCCAACCGGCTTTTTGATTCGTCCGGCACGCCGCCATAAGCGCCTACAAGCACAAAAGCGGTGTCTTTGGAATGTTCTCGAAGGGCCTTGTCAAACGCCTTCCAGAGATGTGAAGGGTCCACAAGCGCCAACACTTCGGGATTCAATGTCGCCTGTACCATTGTCTCGGGCCAGACGATGAGTTCGGCACCGGCTTCGGCGCTGGCTTTACTTTTTTGCATCAGCTCATCAAATATCGTCTGAGATGTCTGCGCAGCGTATTGGCCCTCGCCCCTCAGTGCCTCCCTTTTAACCGACTGCGGGACGTTTGACTGCAGGGAGGCAACCACGGGACCGGTCTCGACGAATTCATCTTCCTGACTTATCCTCCATCGCCCGTAGAAGACCGTGGCAAGCAGTGCAGCGCACACTACAGCAGTTTTTATAAGGTTGCTGAGTTTGAAAATGTTTTTCCAGTATCGACTATCGCCTGTCCGCCGTAGCTTCAGCGAAGGCGGAAGTATCGAGTATCGCCTGTCCGCCGTAGCTTCAGCGAAGGCGGAAGCATCGATTATCAATTCAGCCAGCAGGCCGTTGACCATTGCTATCAGAAAAGAAAGACCCGCTGTGCCGAATATGTCGGCTATCTGGATGAGCGTGATATTGGCGTACTGGCTGTGCGCCAGGAGACGCCAGAAAAATCCGCCTAAGAAAAGACCCTGCAGGCGCTCGGCACCGACGAATAGTACGCCCGCCGCCAGAAATAGCGGTATCTTTTTTATTCTGCAATAACGCAGACAAAGTGCGAGTATCGGCCAGTGCACAGCCGTGTACAGACAAAAGGTGGCCCAGCCCACCACCGTTATGGGAGCTATCCAATATAGATTGCCGAGCCAATAGCAGAGTGAAATTAAGTAGGCGGCAACTGCTAATCGCTTAGGTTTTGTCCGCCGTGGGCGGAGCGAACAGGCCAGGATGAAAGGCACCAGCGCCACCCACGCCAGCGGCGAGAGGCTAATCGGCGCCTGAATCACCGTCAGCATCGCCGCACTGGCAATGAACGCTAAGCAAAGCAGGAAAATATTCTTTATCTTAGCATTTTTCAATCGGCCAAATCCTTTAAAGCCGTCACTATCTGTTCTGTGCTATATCGCTTTGGGTTGTTCATTCGCACCACAAATTGATTTGTAAACTGCTTCAAGAGTTTTTTGTCAGCGGTAATTTCTCTTAGAGGTATTTTTATATCAGTTGAAAGTCGCTTGAGTTCATTCAGCTCGGCGGTATTGAAAAATAAATTGGTCCGCCGACAGGCGGATTGATTTTTCAATTCAGCCAGCCGTTTTTCGGTGTTTTCAACATACTTTTGCGAGATTTCGATGCCGACATAATTTCTGCCCAATTGATAAGCCACTGCTGGGGTAGTTCCTGAGCCGCTGAAAGGGTCGAGGACGCAATCGCCGGGGTTTGAACTGACGGCGGTTATTCTGGTTAGCAGGCTTTCGGGCATCTGGCAAGGGTGCCAACCCTGGCGTTCTTTGAATGTGCCGCACACACGAGGGAATTCGTCCCAAACATCGTTAGGCATTTTGCCTTTTGGATTGGCCCGTCTGTCATTATAAATTAACTGCCTGTCGGACGGAACTCGTACAGTGTAGTCATTGAAAGTGAATTTTTTTTTATCATTTACGAAGTAAAAAATGTGGGTGTGCGCCCGGGCGAATTTATTTTTCGTTTGTTGGCCGAATGTGTAGTGCCATATTAGCCAGTTGCGCATAAAAAGGCCCAGTTCATCAGCTATGATTTTTACGTTCGCGGCATACTCATCGCCTATTGCTATGTAAAACGAGCCATCTGGCTTTAAAACCTTTTTGCAGACGGTCATCCAGTCTTTCGTCCAGGCGATGTAGTTTTTCTTTTTGACCTTATCGTGATACTTGTCGTATTCGTAGCCGATATTAAAAGGCGGGTCGGCGAAAATAAGGTTGGCAAAAGGCTTGGCATTGGCCAAAACCTCTATACAGTCGCCGCATATTATCTTGTTGAGAAATTTAGACATAGCTGTATTTTATAAAGCTTTGCTGGTGCTGCAAGAGGCAATTATGTGCAAATTGTGATTTAGGAAAAATCTAAGTTTCTATTACGGCTTGATTACCTTCTGTTCTTTGAATACTTTGCCGGTCAGGTAATCGGTAAAGGTTACATTTACCGTCAAGGGCTTTTCATACTCATCGATTTTGTCGGCTACGTCGAACGTCAATCTGTAATTGGTGGTTATAAATCCTGCAAGCCAGAGCTTTTTAAGCTCATTTGGCTCTATGTGCCACTGTCCGAGCAGTGCTTGGCCGTTGTCTTTGTTCAGGTCCCAGAGCTGGACATCCACAGCCCCGGCCGCCTTTATTATGTCACCATCGCGGTCAATCGGCTGTATGTAGACAATCAGCTTTTCCTTCCTGCCGTCTTTATCTTTGTCGTAAAGATTAGTGTACCCGGTAATCCTGATTCTCTGGAGACGGTCGAGATTTTCAAGCTTGGCCTCGGGCGGTAAGGCGGAGAGAACCTGTATATGTTCTTTTAATTGTTCGGTTTCGGATCTGGACTGCTCGATTTGGCGCGTTAGTTGTGTTTTTTCCTGTTTCAGCGTCTTGATTTCTTTTGCCGTGGATGCTCTGCTGCCGGCGTTTTCACAGCCTGCGGCGATGGCGAGCAGGCATCCGGCCAGGATAATTGTTACTGGTCTCACTTGTGTACGCCTTTTTAATTGATTATTGTTTCTTATCAACAATCCTTATTAGTTTCTCTTCGTTGAATACGTTACCGGTCAGGTAATCGGTAAAGGTTACTTTCACTGTCAATGGCTCTTTGAGGCCTTCGGTTTTGTCAGCTATATCGAATGTTAATTTGTAATTGGTGGATATAAATCCTGCAAACCAGAGTTTTTTTAGCTGGTTTGGCTCTACGTGCCACTGTCCGAGAGGTGCCTGGTCTTTGTTTTTGTTCGGGTCCTGGAGCCGGACATCCACGGCCCCGACCGCCTTTATTATGTCACCATCTTCATCGAGCGGTTGTATGTAAACAATCAGCTTTTCCTTCCTGCCGTCTTTGTCTTTATCGTAGAAGTCGGTATATTTGGTAATTTTAATTCTTTGCAGGCGATAGAGATTTTCGGGCTTGACCCCGGGCGGCAAGTCGGAAAGAACTCGTATTTGTTTTTTTAAATCTTTGTTTTCGAGTTTGGACTTCTCGATTTGGCGTGCTAAATCTTTTTTTTCCCGTCTCAACGTGTTTATTTCTTCTGTTAGGGATGGTTTCCTGCCGGCATTTTCACAGCCTGCAACAAAGTGCATCAGAGCACAAGAGCATAAGAGCACTGGAACGACCGCGGAACACCGAGCTGTGGGCCTGGAATTTCGATATTCGACATTCATTATTTTTCTTCCTGCTCTCTGACGATTTCTGGCGCTTTTTGCAATATTCTATCGGCCAGTCCGTAATTGATTGCTTCGGCTGCGTTCAGCCAGAGATTTCGGTCGCAATCCTTTTCGACTTTCTCAGGTTTTTGTCCTGTATGTTTGGCCAATATATCATAAAGCCGGGCGCGCAGCCGTAGTATTTCCTTTGCTTCGATATCGAGGTCTGTAGCGGGTCCCTCCAATATGCCTGTGATTAGGGGCTGGTGCAAAAGAATTCTGTTGTTTGTCAGGAGGAATCGCTTGCCGGCCTTACCGCCGGCCAATAACACCGCCGCCATACTTGCCGCCTGTCCGACACAATACGTCGCGACGTCACATCGCAAAAACTGCATCGTATCATACACTGCAAGCCCCGCTGTGATTGAGCCGCCGGGTGAATTGATGTAAAAATGAATATCGGTCTTGGTGTCTTCATTGCTCAAAAACAGCAACTGCGCGATAATTAAATTTGCGGTTTCGTCATTAAGCGCGCCGCCGAGAAAAACTATTCTGTCCTTCAGCAGTCTTGAAAAAATATCGTATGCGCGTTCGGTTCGACCGCTTTTCTCGATTACTATCGGTACTAAGTTCTGATTAACGCTCATTTCTATTATTCCTCGCAGAATTAGCATATAGTGGGCAAATCCGAATATCGAAATTCGGAATTCGAAATTCATCCTTCGTATTTCGGATTTTACATTTGCTATTTTTCCTCTTTATTTTTTCCTTTCTTTTTTTCCTTGTCTTCTTTGTGCAGCACCTCGTCGATAAGGCCGTATTGATGCGCCTCCTCGGCAGTCATATATCTGTCTCTTTCGGTCTCATCGGCGATTTTATCAATCGGCTGGCCGGTGTGTTTTGCAATGATTTCGTTTATCATAGCTTTGGCTTTGAGGATTTCTTCCGCCTGTATTTTGATGTCGGCTGCCTGGCCTGTGACCCCGCCCCAGACCTGATGGAGCATAACTTTAGCGTGCGGAAGGGCGTAACGCCTGCCCTTTGTGCCCGCTGCCAGTATTATAGCGGCTCCCGACTGCGCCCTGCCGATACAATAGGTCGCAACCGGAGAGCCGACAAAGCGTATAGTATCGTAAATAGCCATCGTGTCGTCAACGCTGCCGCCCGGGGAATTAATGTACAGGCTGATTTCACTGCCGCGCTTGAGGTTGTCCAGATACAGCATCTTCATAATGACTTCAGCGGCCCTTTGATATGATATTTCACCTATCAGAAACACGATGCGGTTCTCCAGCAGCATATCATCCAGACTCATCTGGCGGTAGCGCTGATACTGGCCGTATTGATTGTA
>DAOVNI010000069.1 GCA_030630315.1 Phycisphaerae bacterium
CCGCAAGCGTATGCAGGAGCAGGCTACGCTGCGGTTATGGTGGATTTCCACGGTTCCACCGGATATGGACAGGCCTTTACCGATTCCATCCGGGGCGACTGGGGCGGCAAGCCCCTCGAAGACCTCCGGAAAGGTCTGGCCGCTGCCTTACAGCAGTATCCCTGGATGAACGGCGACAGCGTGGGTGCGCTGGGCGCTTCCTTCGGCGGCTATATGATTAACTGGATAGCCGGCAACTGGCCCGATCGTTTCCGCTGTCTGGTCAATCACGACGGCAACCTCGATGAGCGGATGGCATACTTTGACACCGAAGAACTCTGGTTCCCTGAGTGGGACCATCTCGGCACACCCTGGGACAACCCCGATGGCTATGAGAAGCACAACCCTGTGAACTACGTTAAGAGCTGGAAAACCCCAATGCTGGTCATCCACGGTGCGTTGGATTTTCGGGTGGCCGATACGCAGGGATTGTCCACGTTTAACGCCCTACAGCGCCTCGGAATCCCCGGCAAACTGCTGTATTTCCCTGATGAAAACCACTGGGTGCTCAAGCCGGCAAATTGCATTCTCTGGCACGAAACGGTAATCGGCTGGCTGAACCAGTGGCTGAAAAATGATTTGATTATTGATTATCGATAGTTTAACATATTACGAGTAATCAGTAATCACTCATCAATATCGAAGGTCCGTCGTCCGTGTGGCGGAATCAATTGTCAAAGGAGTGCTGATGGCCAGAAAATTTGTAAGAGCGATTTTTCCCGGCTCGTTCGACCCGATTACAAACGGGCATCTGGACGTTATCAACCGCGGTATAAAACTCTTTGACGAGCTTATCATTGCGGTCGGCCGAAGTCCGGTCAAAAACCAGCTCTTCACGCCCGAAGAGCGGGTGGAAATGATAGCTGAGCTGATAGCCGATATGCCCGGCATCTCGGTAGAGAGTTTTGACGGGCTGACGGTTGAATATGCCGCCAAAAAGAAGGCGGACATTATCCTGCGCGGCCTGCGAAGCCTTACCGATGTTCAATACGAGTTCCAGCTTGCTATGACCAACCGGGCCGTGGCGGGGATAGAGACCGTCTTTGTTATGACCAGTGAGCAATATGGTTTTACCAGCTCGACCTTGATTCGCCAGGTGGCTTCATTGGGCGGTAACCTAACAAAGCTGATTCCGAAAAATGTTCATAATCGCTTGCAACAACGCCTAAAAAAACGTGAATTGTGAAGCGTGAAGCGAAACACGAGATACGCTTCACGAGATACGAGATACCAGATATGTTTACGGTTAGTGTCGAAACGCACTTTTGGGCATCGCATCAGCTGACCCTGCCGGACGGCTCAAAAGAACCTCTGCATCGTCATAACTGGTCGGTTACCGCTGATGTTAGCTCAGAGGCGCTCAACAATATTGGACTCGTTATGGACTTTCGCCAGCTTAAAGCGATGGTCGATAAAACAATAGCCGAGTTTGATAATATGGCGTTAGACAAAATTGATTATTTCCAGCGGAACAACTCATCGGCTGAGAACGTAGCCGGATATATATACGAAAAACTTGAGCCGAAACTGCCCCAGGGCGTCAAACTTGAAGCTGTCAGGGTTGTTGAGGAACCGGGCTGTTCGGCAAAATTCGCCAAATAGACAAATCATCCTGCAGTGATTTTCCAAATTTGACGATATTTCCGAAAAGGACCTGAAACCTTGCGGCTTCGGCAGGATTCTGGTATAATAAACGCAAAGGTATGATATGCAATGTCAGATTTGTAACAAAAACGACGCCACTATTCACCTGACGGAGATTACCGACGGGGTGCGCAGCGAGATGCACATTTGTGAGGACTGCGCCGCCGAGCAGGGGATAACCGTCAAGAGCCAGATTCCTATAAACGAGCTGCTCAGCAGCCTGCTTGCCGTCCAGCCCACGGACGATGAGCTGTTCGGCCCTTCGGAGAAGGAGGTCACATGCCCGCACTGCGGTTTTACGCTGGAGCAATTCCGCAAAGAGGCGGTCCTGGGCTGTCCCTATGATTACGAGATTTTTGAGAAATCGCTTCCGCCGCTTATCGAAAAAGCCCACAACGGCAAAACAACCCATTGCGGCAAGGTCCCTTCAAAGACACCGAAGGACGCAAGAAAGAAAGTAGAGCTCTTAAACCTGCGTCAACAACTGGAAGCTGCGGTGCAAAGCGAAGATTACGAGCTGGCGGCCAAATTGCGCGACAAAATAAAGAACTGTGAAACGTGATGCAAAAAGAAATCAAAAATTAAAATGCAAAAATTAAAATTACAATGCAAATTTCAAAAAGCAAGAAGTAAGGAGCCGGAAGACAAAAATATCTTGATTTCTGACTTCTAAATTTTGCATTTTGATATGTAATTTTGATATCTAATTTTGAAATATGAAGCTGACCGATATAAGTAGTGACATAAACGAATGGTTTAACGGCTCCGGGCCGTTGGCCGATATCGTTATATCCTCGCGGATTCGTCTGGCCAGGAACCTGGCCGGACACAAATTCTTGAGCCGTTGCTCAGTCGCCGAAAAGTCTGATATACTCAAGAAGCTAAGAGATGTTCTGATGTCGCTGGACCTTGGCGATAAAATCTTCTATGTCAGCGTGGACAAGGCCACAGTTCTTAACAGACATTTCCTGGTGGAACGACATCTTATCAGCCGGCACCACGCCTTCGGCAAGGGCCCGCGAGGTGTCGTTATCGCCCAGCGGGAATTCTTCACCGCTATGATTAACGAGGAGGACCATCTGCGAATCCAGGTGCTAAAAGGCGGGCTGCAGCTATCTCAATGTGCCGAGCAGATAAATCATATCGACGATATGATAGAGCAAAAGGTGGACTATGCCTTCAGCCCTCGCTATGGGTACCTGACGGCCTGCCCGACCAATCTGGGCACGGCAATTCGGGTCTCGGTTATGCTGCATCTGCCGGCGTTAAAGATGACCGGCCAAATAGAGAAGTTCTTGAATGCCACAAGGGACATGGGCTTGGCCGTGCGGGGGCTTTTCGGGGAAGGCACCGAGGCCGCAGGCGATTTCTACCAGATATCAAATCAGGTAACGCTTGGTATCTCAGAGTCGGATATCATCTCGCAATTTGAAAACGTTATCATCCCCGAAATCGTCGAATATGAAAATGCAGCCAGGAACCAGCTGCTCTCAAAGGAGAGCGATGTTCTCGACGACAAAATTTCTCGGGCGATGGCGCTTTTGCGAAACGCCCATTTGATAAGCTCGCAGGAGGCGCTGTTCCTGCTAAGCCATCTGCGGTTAGGGCTGAATATGCACGAGCATATGGGGGCTTCGACTCCTGCGATAGATACGCTTTGCAGGCTCATCCGGCAGGGCGGCGACGCAGATAAACGTCAGGGCCTTTCCATTGCGACCATAAACCGGCTGTTTATGCTGACTCTGCCGGCCCATCTGCAGTTAAACTATGGAAAACCGCTGGACCCCACCCACAGAGACGCACTTCGAGCAAAAATCATCCGCTCAGTACTGAACGGATAGCGTATAGCACTTAGCGAATAGCGTATAGTTATGAAAACGAAGTCATTTAAAGACCTCATAGTTTGGCAGAAAGCCTACTAAGAGAGGTAGGGGGCATTTTATAGGATGTTCAAAACGTTCATCATTTTCTGAGAATTTTTTAAGTCTTTGATATTACTAATGTTATGGATTTACAATTTTTGTGATTTTAGGAGCTATTTGGCGTTTTGGTTGTACTGTGGTTGTATAGATTTTCCTCACTAATTACAACCGTAAGATCATCATACAGAGCCAATAAGAAAGGTTGATTTTCAAGGCCAGCTTGATTGAGGTGCTGAACCTGGCCTTAACTTCACACCTCACAACTGCTCGGTCAAAATGACGACTTGGAGTTTGAAATTAATTGCAGGGGGTTGTAATTGAATTGCAGTTTAGCCAATTCGCAGCCATCTTTGCGAAATCGGCAAAATCAACCTCTCCGTCACCGCTAATGTCTGCACTGTAGCACCCTTGGCATTTTGGATTCAGCCATTGTATCGCAAATTTCAAAAGGTCCACTGTATCCACATCACAATCGCCGTCGAAATCGCCGTCTAACTTTTCCAAACAGAGCGGTTCATTTGAGGTAACTGTCGCGCTTAGGATGATAACGTCTTCGTCGGGTCTTCCACCTGTTATTGGTGTTGTGGGCAGTAGGGCTATAGCATTGACAACGCTCATTCCGTCGATTACCCGGCCAAATACACAGTAACCGATTTGTGCGTGCGGATTTCCCGTGTAGTAGTTGTAAATGATTGAGTCATAATCGAGAGCATCGTTGTCATAGACGTTAATGAAAAATTCTGATGTAGCGGTGTCGGCATAAGTGGTTCTGGCCATTGCGACGGTACCAATAAGATTTGAGATGCGATTTAAGCTTTCATTTTTTATTGGCGGGCCTGGTGTTCTTTTGACCATGTTGGTGTCGTAACCTCCGCCCTGAACCACAAAGTCGCTTATAACACGGTGGAAAATCAGGCCGTCATAAAAACCGCTCCGGACATAATTGATAAAATTGCTAACTGTGATGGGGGCCTTGTCTGGATAAAGCTCTAAAACGATATTTCCACTGACAGCTCCTGTTATCTGTAGAGTAACCTGCGGATTGTCCGCGAACGAATCGGCTGTGACAGCCGATAAAATCAGCATAAACAAAATGACAAAGGAAATTTTTGTTTTCATCACCATAACCCCAACCGGAAAATGAGGCTTAAAACAGGGCCATTCCTTATAAAGTTTTTGATACCCTGCGGTACTTGCCGCAGTGTTCTTATTGGAAACCCGCCGGAAGCGTTTTGCAGCCCAGAACCTCTATCACTCTGCTGCGCTGCCACAGCCAACTCGTGGCCAGCTTGTATCATTTTGCTTTTCAACACCAACAACCCTATTGCCAGTTGTGGGTCGGCATCTATTGTTTCTTGGTTTGAATACCGGTTCATGCTGCTAAGAGCATCGTCTTGTCCGATTGTTACCACAGACTCATTTGCCTTTTGCATGTTGGCTATCTTCCGCAGCTCGTCACTTTGCAGCTTCACATTGACGTTTGGTAGGATGCCCCAATTTGTTCTGCCTAACTTTTCCATTAAGTCACGGCTTTCGACTCTCTGGCCCGAGGGCAAGTGATAATATGCCATAGTATATTTTAATTGTGCGCCATTCCCGCAATGACTCGTTATTGATTGTACACTACCTTTGCCATAACTTCTTTGGCCGACTAAAACGGCCCTTTTATATTTTTGGTCCTGCAATACTCCAGCCAAAATTTCTGAAGAACTTGCTGTAAAGGGGTTGATGAGCACTGCGACAGAGTAATCGGCGTGAGTACCCTCCTGATGTGCTGATATATATGTTGACATCCCAAACCGCGGTTGAGTCCTGACTATCAGTCCTTCTGTGATAAACTTATCTGCTATTTCAACGGCAGCACTCAGAAGCCCGCCGGGATTAGACCGTAAATCCAAAATCAATCCTTCCAACCCATTTTCCTCGAGCTGACAAAGTACATTTTCGAAATCATCAGCGGTTCTTGAATTAAAACTACTGATGCGAACATAACCTATTTTGTCAGTACCATCGATCATATACAGCCATTTACCTGTTTCGGTCTGTTGCCAACCATGAACTGACGGAACAATTATTTTGGCTCTGTCCAGAGTAATATCACGGGTTTTATCTTCATTGTAAGGCTTGATTGTCAACGTTGCTTTAGTACCCTCCGGGCCGGTAATCCTCTTAACCACACAGTCGGAAGAAATATCTTTCGTTTCAACACCATCCACTGCCTTTATGATGTCTCCTGCCTGAAGACCGGATTTGTGTGCAGGCGTGTCAGGCAGCACACTTACTACTTTTGTCAGGCCTTGCTGTTTCGAAAACTTTATGCCAATACCTGAAAACTGATTGGTTACTGCTTTTTCAAAATCTTGTACCTGACTGGGCCAATAGATAACTGTGTAAGGGTCAAGTCCAGACATGGCTCCTTTGGCAAACTGTGCAATTAACAATGTAACGGACAATGCCGTCCCTGTACGAGAAGATTCATTCATCGCTAATAGCTTATTAAAAACATCTACAAATTCATCTTTACTCATGTCTGTTTGTGATTGATTTATCTCATTTACAATTTTTTCCAAAGCCTCCAACCAGGCGGCATACTGTGCATTTGTCATCTTATTATATTCATTATCCACACCTAACTTGCTCATCACTTCTGCCAACAATTTACAGCGACCTATTCCTTTAATTGTCATCCGACGATAGTCAATAATGTTAACGTAACTGGAATCGAGAACATCAACTGCATTGATAAACATCTGTTTTTTTATGCCCGCATAACGCTCTTCACATGTCTCACACGGGCTGTTTTGAAGGGACGCCCAAATATCAGCCTTCTCCAGAAGCTGCTCCGCATAGTCCGAATACGCCTCGTTGTCCTGATAAATCCGCATCAACTTACTATAGCAAATTGTGTATGCATCAAGCCATTTACCCTTTGCCTCGAATTCCGCTGCCATGGCTTTAGCTTTCTGAGTGGTTCGTATTAAGAGCGGGTCTTTGAGTAAAGCTTGTTTTTGTTCTTTGTTGGCATATTCTGATATCTTTAGTACGATAGAAAAGACCTTACTGATGTCATTGATGTCATCTGAAAAACCTTTTTGCCGGAGTTCTTTTAGCTCGTTCATCTGTATTTGATAGACTTTATCCTGTAAAGCTTTGCGCCGCGCCTTAACGGCCATATACTCATTAATAATTATCCGAAGTTCTCTAAGACCTTCGCTATCAGAAACAGTTGATTTGCCAACAATCTGTTGGGCGCTTTCAAAATCACCTTTGAGAATTTTATCACACGCAGAGTTAATCACTAATGCAGCTTGGGGCGTTTGCCCTGCAATGCAGGTCTCGGTATGAGAAAGCAGTGGATTTTTCGGACATGCCTCGGCATGGTTGGGCCCCACTGCTAAAAACACCGCCACCATTATCCAAACGGCGGTAAAACTGTGATGTTTATCACTACAAGAGCGACACATGGTAACCTCACATAAGTTGAGATTCGAAAATCAAACGTTTAAATGACTATCGGTGTATATCGTCCGCTAAAACAATAGCTTCTGTCCTAAGTTTTGAGAACTACTTTTAAGAGCGAGAAAACAGCGAAATTAGATGGAGCCCACGTTTTTTTGGAGCAAGGCGAGAGAAAGAAGGTCCGAAAATATTGAGCAATTAAATATAAGGTGACCGTTTTAAGCATGATGGTACTTTGTCATAAAGTTGGCTAAATAATTTGCCGTTCTCTATGTTGCTTCTTATGTTTTTGATAGGCAAAGATTTTGGCTATTTTTGAGATTGATGGGGTTGAAAATCAAGAAAAGGGCATGCTAAATGTTCCACAAAAGCGAAACAAACTTCGTTAGAGGCAAAGCCTTTTCTTTTGTCTTGGCATTGAGCCTAATATTGATGCATACCGGTATATCTAATGGACAATCGAAGCTGCGCAGAAAACACCCATCGTCCAGGACACTCCGTTCGATGGCAAG
>DAOVNI010000001.1 GCA_030630315.1 Phycisphaerae bacterium
AGAAAGGATGTCTTAAACGTCATTTTGAAGACTGCACAATCGATTATTAAGAAGTGCTGCATACTCCTGGCCGGATGTTTAATTTTAGGGGCCATAGCCCCTTCTTCCAGGGCAGCAGTTCCGCTGCCTGAACTTACGGTGCCGAACGGCTTTGGCGTCAACATACATTTCAGGGGCGAACCCAGGGATTTGGATTTAATCGCCGACGCTGGGTTTAAGGTCATCAGAATGGACCTGACATGGGGAGCTGTCGAGAGAAAGAAAGGCCTTTACGAATTCGAGAAATCTGGTTATGACGCCCTGACGAAAGGATGCTCCAAACGAGGCATACGTATCCTGTATATTCTCGACTACAGTAACCGCCTATATGAGTCGGACAGGTCGGTCCGCACAGAGCAGGGCCGCAGGGCGTTCGCCGCTTTCGCCGAAGTTGCAGCAAAGAGATACGCAGGCAAAGGAATACTCTGGGAGATATGGAATGAGCCGAACATAAAGCAGTTCTGGCGACCTCAGCCAAGCGTCGATGATTACTGCAAGCTCGTCAAACTAACCGCTCCACGCTTTAAAGAAGCTGACAGCACCGGCCTGGTCGTCGCTCCCGCTACATCAACAATCCCATTTAATTGGCTCCAGGAGTGTTTCAAAAAAGGACTGTTCAAGTGGATTGACGCCTTAAGCGTCCATCCATACCGGCCACAGCCGCCTGAGACAGTCATCAAAGATTACGCCCGGCTTCGTGAGCTCGTCACACGTTACGCACCCAAGGGCAAAAAGATACCTATCATCTCAGGCGAATGGGGTTACTCCAATCTTAACTGGGACAAAACTCGTTTATCCAACGACCAACAGGCCCAATATCTTGTCAGAGAGCTCTTGATAAACCTCTATCAAGGCATCCCCGTCAGTATCTGGTATGACTGGAAGAATGACGGAACCAACCCCAACGAGAGAGAACATAACTTCGGCACCGTCACACACGACCTAAAGCCCAAGGCAGCATACCTCGCAGCTAAGACTCTTGCCTCTACGCTAAAGGGCTACCGCATCGAGAAACGCCTTGATTTAGGCAGTGCAAACGATTTTGCCCTCAAGCTAACCAAGAATGGCAACGAAGCGCTCGCGTTCTGGACAGTCGGTAAATCCCATCAGCTATCGTTTCCGCTCCCTCCAGGCCAAGGAATGCTCGTCAACTTACTTGGCGACAAAACCAAACTTTCCTGGAAAACCGACGGTTTGAAGCTGACCGTTTCACAAAGCCCGCAGTATTTGCTCATAAAGGGTAAACCCCGTTAGAATTCCCGGGGCGAACTGCGGCATTACCCGAATGCGAGTTAGTTCTAACGGGGTAAATAGTGGAATCCGGCATCCGCCGTTAGGCGTCAGATGGGGACTGCCACCCATTTTTGTCTCTTAAAATAGGTGGCTGTACCAAATAAAATCAAATCAGGGACAGCCATAAAAGACGTTGGCAGTCCCGATTTACTCGCTATCTTCTTTCTGTAGCAGCTCGATAATCTCGGCCTTTGTGGGCAGGGCCTCGATTGAGCCGAACTTCGTGCAGGCCAAAGCCCCTGCCGCGGAGGCGAATTTAACCGCTTCTCTTACATCGTCCTTTACAGCACAATAAGCGGCCAGCGCCCCGGCAAAGGCATCGCCTCTGGCGGTCTGGTCGACAAGCTCCACCTCAAAAGCCGGGATATGGTCGGCACCGTTTCTGTCAACGACCATACAGCCGCGCTTGCCCATTGTTATGACGGCAGAGTCAACGCCGCGAGCGACCAAGTCAGAGCCGATGAGCTTCGCGGTGCGAATGTTGGCGGTCGAATGGTCGGTAATATCGGCCGCCTCGTAAAGATTCGGAATCAGGATATCAGCCGAAAAATATTCGATAGGCAGGTCACTATTTCGCCGGCCGTGTTGCTCGAGCGGACGGGTAGGGTTGAGAATGACCTTTTCGGCGAGGGACTTCGCACAGCGAAGAGCGGTTACAATTGCCTCTTGCGGCAATCGCCCGTGAATCAAACAAACATCAGCTCCAGAAATAATCTGCTCAGCGCTGTCAATGTCCTGCGGAAGTAAGGCGCTGTTGGCACCAGTGTATATACAACTGGCGTTTTCGCCTGCGGCATTAACCAGCGTTACAATCAGGCCGGTATTCTTGGCCTCGGCGGAATAGACATAGTCGGTATTAACGTCGAACTCAGCCAGACTTACCCTGGCCATTTGGGCGAATGTATCGCCGCCGACCTTGCTGATAAGATGCACCTGACAGCCACACAGAGCAGCTTCGGCCGCCTGATTTGGCCCGGGGCCGGTGGTTGTGTATGAAAGTGCAGAACCAATAACAGTCTGGCCGGGAGACGGGATTTGGTCGCACCTTACCGCCATATCGACATAGGTGCCGCCAATTACAACTACCTTAGGAATCCTTCCTGCCATCTTGAGCCTCGCCAACCCTGGTCAAAGGTAACTGGTTAAACGGTAACTGGTAACTGGTAAATCCGGTCCGGCCCTTGGACGGACTGTCCGTTAGGACTCCCAAGGAGAATCAATCACCAATAACCAATCACCCAGTATAACCTGCCGACTAACAAAAGCAAAACTTTTTTTTAGTCCTATGGATTCCTCTGCGGTTGCTTGAGGCGAGCTTTCGCGAGCCCCGCTCGCGTAGGAAGCCGAGCACGCAGGCAATTATCCCTATTTTCAATCAAAAGTGCAGGTAGTTAGCGAGAAAATGCAAAAATTCTAAAAAAAATTTTAATCGTTATGACAACTGAGTTTACAAGAAGTTAGTCACACCTAACTTACCCTAATTTTCGACTCAAACGTGCAGGTTCGCCCCTTTATAGAAGGACGTTATTCGAAATCTGAATCTGAATCAGAAATAGACTTCGCAACTTCGAGCCAGAATCAAAATCAGATTCGAAGTAATGCAATCTCGTTTTTTAGATTTCGAGTGCGATTATGGAAGAAATAACATTAAGACGAATTATGATTGAGAGGGGGCTGACCGTTGTTGGCGACGAGATAACCGACGAGGAAAAAACATCCAATATGACTAAAGCACTCTACATAATCATACCGCCCAAAAGCGTTTCAGACCGTACAACACTGCGTAACGTAGTTGAGTTTTATTCTAAGACGGCAAGGTCGCAGGGTCAGCCACCGGATAACATGTTCAAGATTCTTATAGACTTTGCACTGGAGGCATCGGGGCCTTTTAGCCGGGTGCCTGCTGCCGTCTTTATATCAATTCTTAAAAAAGAGTTTAATTACGGTGGAAAAGCTAAAGACGACAAAAGCGAAAACTTATCCGTACCGGTGCGTTAAATGTGGTTCGCACGGATTTGTTTTTGTTAATGATGATGTTTTGTGTCGCGAATGTTATTTGAAACTGAGAGGAAAGGACTACTGCAATGGGAAAAGAAAACCTAAAAAAAGCGATACCTTATAATTTCGGCAACCTAATCTGCCCTTACTGCAATAAGTGGCTTTCAGTCAGGGTCGAAGCTAAAGTAATACCGGGGATTGTGGTTTGCGGATTTTGCGGCAAAGAAATGCTTGCAGACGAGGAAATCTGCAAAATAGTTAACGAATTCAACACCAAACTTCGAAAATCTTTATATCACCCCAGGGAACCTGTTATTTATGAAGGATGCAAAGGTGAAGGATACAAGCCCAATCAAAACCAATATAAACCTAAAAAAAGCTAAAGTTTTTCGGTTCAAAGGGATTGTCGCAGGGGGCCTCGTTTGCCCTTACTGCAACAAATGGCTTGCTGTTCAGATTACGGAAAAACTTGTCTCCGGAGTTATTCGCTGTCGTGAATGTCATAAGCGAATTTCCATAGATAAGGAAACTTGCAACGAGACTAACGAGCGTAATACAAGAATAAGAGAAATTTTATGTTACGGACGAATACGCCGTACTGTTTATGAGGGCTACAAAAATGGAAAAACAAGAAGCAAAAAATGACGTTGAGGACAACACGCCTGTTCGTTCTGCACTTGAAAAATGCAGGGGCAAGACGAAAAGAGAAGTTTTGTCAAAAGCTTCAAAACTAAACGCTAACGACAGGCTTGCTATTATCGACCATTTCAAAATTGAGCCACAAAACCTTGCAGGCACAATAGCAAGCTTTTGGCTGAAAGTCGAGAGAAGCGGAGCGGGCGTAGATGTTCTTTTAGGAGAACCGTTCTTCACTGAGTAAAAATATTATGGTATGGAAAAGCAAATTACAACGTAATGCTGGTGAAGTTTGTGGGTTATGCGAACACACCAATCTGCCTCGCGTTAAGGGAATAAGCAACGAGGATTTTCTGAATTATGCGAAAAATAATCCCTTGATATGCACAAAGACCAATAAAGAAGTAGAGAATGACGGATGGTGCGAGGAATTCGAGACAGCAAAAGAGATTCTCGATAACCTACCTTCCCTGCCAGACAAGGACGAAAAATGATGTCATGTCTCGCTTATGAAGTTTGCGGAAACTGCAAAAACTCAAATCGCCCGTTTGGTGATGATGAGGCAAGCAAAGAGTTCGACTTCAAGAACTTCGCTTGCAAAAAGTTTCACCATCTTGTTTTAGCAAGTGGATGGTGCGATTATTTTGAGCTATCGCCCGCATCAGCAGCCGCTTCGCCAATAGGTGCCTCGCGGACAGTTGATACGGCCCCGAGCACCGGGAAATCGTGTGGAGGGAGTCATCAATTCAGGAAATTTTAGAAAAAAGGACAAAAAATGAAAAAAACAGCAAAAAAACAGGACAAAAAGACGGTGAGTGAGACTGAGGCACTTGTGGCGGTTGATAAAATTCTCAAGGGCGATAGCGAGGAACAAACTCTCGAGCGCCACGAAATTGAGCCAGAGGACTTTGATAAACTTCTTAACA
Organism: Phycisphaerae bacterium; assembly: GCA_030630315.1. Lineage (GTDB taxonomy): Bacteria > Planctomycetota > Phycisphaerae > Sedimentisphaerales > Anaerobacaceae > JAUVYQ01. The sequence goes on from DAOVNI010000001.1 coordinate 4,893, forward strand.
ACCCCAAATTCGTTTTACAGGTGAGCAATCGAATAGGTCTGAGCATAATCAGAACAAAACTTTTAATTGCACAATTCTCACAAACTGCAACTGCAAAACTCATTCAGTTAATGGATAGCGATAAAGAGGAAACTGCGAGAAAGGCCTGCCTCGATGTTATCACCCTGGCAACAAAACAGAGCGACGCAACAATACAAAAAGAAAAGGCCGCTCAAATCATCGAGGAAGCAAATACACCAGCAGAACTAACAGGGGACCAGGCCAGCAGGATGTTGGCCGTACTTTCGGAGAATGATGGTCAAGGCGAACAAAAATAACTCCAACGATGATATTAAAATCCTTGAGGAACGGGACATAGTCATCAAAATTTTAGAGGGCAAAAAGTTCCTCGGTACCATAACCGTTAGGCTGGTTACATACAACAACGGCACCGCTAAACTGTTTGACGAAAAAGGCGAATTATTTGCGATAGGAGAACAAAAAAATGGAAACTGAATCTGCCATTATTAATCTCGGACGCGGCCATAAGGCAATCGTGGATATGGAGGACCTGCCGAGATTATCAAGGAAACGTTGGTGTGCGAAAAAACGACACAATACCCACTACGCAATTTATACTCTAAAAGGTGAGCAGCGGGGCCAAATAAGATACATGCACCACCTGATAATGGGTAAGACGCCTGAGGGGATGGAAGTAGACCACAGAAACGGCAACGGACTCGACAACCGCAAAAGTAACCTTCGTTTCTGTACGCACAAAGAAAACAGCCGGTCCCGCAGGAAAGTAGACCCAAAAGCATCGTCAAGGTATAAAGGCGTAACATGGGAATCTTCCCGAAAAGAATGGCACGTTAGGATTACGGGCATCGATGGACAAAGAATCTTCCTCGGAAGATTCAACTCTGAGCTTGACGCAGCCAGAGCGTACGATGAAAAAGCAGCCGAATTATTCGGAGACTTCGCAGTCCTGAACTTTCCAAAACCGCCGGAGGACGCGGACAGATTATTTCCGAGGTAAGAAAAATGGACTCAAAAATTGAGATGCCTCTCAGGAGGCTCGGCGGAAAACTTGGTACGGCGATGATAACCCTCGTCAAAGAGTATGAATCCGCCTTAAGAAAACATCCCAAACCTTTCACAAGTATGCATCAAGGTTATGCAGTAATCCTCGAAGAACTTGATGAGACGTGGGATGTTATCAAAAGAAAAGGCTCAGACAAGGCGGCCATAAAGGCCGAAATCCAGGCCGTAGGGGCGATGGTTTTAAGATTTATGGTTGATTTACTATAAGGAGTAATTATGAAAAGTAATGTAGCTGGAGCAATGAAAGCAATAATGCGGGCGATGCCACTAGCACTTGAAAAGATAGAAGATATTCTGTCGAAATCACCTGAGATAACCCCGATTTTATGCGAATTCTTTCACTGTAACGAGAAAGTACTCGCACATCGGATTTTAGGCTGGAAACAATACAAAGAACATGAGAGAGATTCTTGCCCAGCGAAGTCTCCGGATTCCGAAACGTAGTAGGGGCCGGAGGCTTCGACTATTAGAAACGTCCAGCACTTTTACAAGTTAATAGAGTAGGAGCAGAAAAGCTCAAACCGGGTACATAAGAAACTCCTAACACTGCCAGAGGTCTGAGGAGGCGGTGAAGCCTACCCGCCTCCTCGCCTTGAAATTCGGGATAGCCAATAAAGACCCCTGCGTGCTCGGCCTTAGACAAAGCGGGGCTTTGTCGGTGTCGGCCTCAAGCAACCGCAGTCTAAATACATAATACGACAGTAGCGGTTGAGAGTTGAGTAAAATGGGTGTAAAATAAAAGGTGAGCTTTTTTACAAAACATTTACAAACCTTCAGCCCCGATTTAGTCTATAATATATAGTAGGTGTGGTATGGAACAAAAAGCTCATATACTAATAGTTGAAGATGAGCAGAAAATCCGAACAGCCTTGACGGATTTTCTGGAGTTCCACGGTTTTAAGGTTACCAAAGCCGTGGATGGGCTTGAAGCTGAACGAACTGTGGCCAAGAGGCGCTTTGATTTGATTTTGCTTGACCTGATGCTGCCGAAAATCAGCGGCGAACAACTATGTACAAGATGGCGCCGAGACGGCATGCAAACCCCCATCATTATGCTGACAGCCAAGGGGCAGCAGAAAGAAAAAGTAATGGGCCTGAACCTCGGAGCCGATGACTATATCACCAAGCCATTTTCGCTCGAGGAGCTGCTGGCACGGATAAAAGCGGTGCTGCGACGGATAGACCCAGCCCGGGCAGTCGGACAAACTTTCAAGTTTGCAGATTTGGATGTTGATATCGCAGCATTGAAAATAAAACGCACCCCTTCTTGCCCCTCACCTGTGCCCGCGGTTCCCTGCGGCCAGACGCAGGTGCAGGCAGGGGCAGCCGAGCAAATAGAAATTACCAAGCGCGAGGCAGCAATCATACAGTATTTTGCCGCGAACCCAAACCGCGTCATCAGCAGAGAAGAGCTCTATAAAGAGGTTTGGGACGAGACTATGAGTGAATTAGGTACAAGAACCACCGATATGCACATCGCGAAACTGCGGAGCAAAATCGAGAAAAACTCAGCCGACCCGCAAATTATCAAAACCGTGCGCGGTGCAGGATATAAGTATGAGCCCCGTTAGAAGTCGACGGGTTACTTCTAACAGGGTGAGAACTAAAAACTCAAAACTCAAAACTCAAAACTAATATGTACAGGCGGCTTATCATATTATCGGTGATAATTCTCGTTGCTCTGTGTGGGCTGACGGTGCTGGGATACCACGCCGTCGAAAAATGGGCACAGGGCCTGGAAGGAGCACGTCTGGGTGAATTCGCCGAAGTGGCAGAACAAATCAGGCAGGATGTCAAACATAAACTCGATGATTTCATTCAGACAGAACAAGAGCGTTTGTACACTGAATATCAATATTACTATGTGTCTGAGGACATCGTGCCTGGTCAGCAGCAGATGCCGGTGTTGCGTTCACCGCTGGGCGGTCGCTTAGAATACGGCCTGGCGTATGGCCATTTTCAAATCGAGCCGGACGGTAATATCGTGACGCCAAACGACGACATCATACAAAGGGAAGGTGCAACGGTACGCAATAAGAAGATCTACGCTGAAGCAAAGTTAAACCGATATAATATAACGAATAACTTACTGCCCGTGCTGAATAGTGTGACGCCAGGTTCATTTACAATAAACATTGATAAAAAAGCCGGGGCTTTGCTAAATATCCGGTCAAAAGCGCCTGAACAAGCTAAGTTCGTAAAAAGTGAACTCCAGCAAAAAATAGGGGCGAAAGGCGGAAAATCGAGAAGCCGGCAGGGGAAAAATTATCCTATCGGAAGTCTGCAAGAACAACAAGAAACACAGTATATGAGGCAAAGACGTTCTGTTTACGAGTACAATATTTCTTCTAACTCGGCTATTCCTGATCAGCAAGGAGTTCCTTTTCCCCAGACGCAGATAAACGCACAAAGCGATTTAGAAGAAACCCGGGCGAAGGAACAAACTACGGAAGAAAAATCACCCGATGACAACCGGAAACCATTTGCAGTTCAAGCAAACCAAATGGCTTACCAGGTGCAAAGACCCCAACCGCAAGCAGAACAAGCAAAAGAACTGCTGATGGATACGTTTGCTGACCTGTCCGGCATACTGCCCCCGCAGTATGACGGACTGCTGCAAGGAAATCAAAATGAGACGGTTCAGATACAGATTGAGGCGTTTGTGCCGGTGGTCGTTACCAATGGTGACTCTCAGCAATCTATATTCGCCGGACAGGTGTTTCTATTAAGGCATATACAAATCGAGGACAGGCACTTTCTGCAGGGATTTCAACTCAATGAAAAGAAGTTGATTGAGGAGGTCGAGGAATCCGCAGAGCGATTTATGCGCGAAGGAATGAAGATCGAATTAGCACAAACAGAAGATGAAGAGTCGGCCTACACGGCCATATTGGACTTTGGCTTTGGAGATTTGCTATTAAACCTTAAAGAAATCGACCCTGCCTGGATTAGCAATAAAATAAATTGGCTGCGAAACTGGTATTTCAGTATTATCGCGATTGTGCTTTTAGCGGTAACGCTGGGACTGGTCAGCCTATGGCGCAATGCGCGGGCACAAATTAAATTGGCCCAGAAAAAGGATGACTTTATATCCGCTGTCTCACACGAACTTAGAACCCCACTGACTTCAATACGAATGTACTCGGAAATGCTCGAAAAGAACTGGGTCAAATCGGAGGACAAACTCGCCGAATATTACAGCAATATGCGGCAGGAAAGCGAAAGACTTAGCCGCCTAATAGAAAACGTGTTGGATTTTTCCAGAATCCAAAAGGGTCGGAAAAAATATACTTTCAGCCTGGGCGATATAAATGAATGTATTGCGGATGTAGTTGAAATGATGACGCCCTATGCGGCACAAAGCGGCTTTTCGATAAAAATGGAACTCGGGCAGCTTGAGCAAATGGCTTTTGACGGTGACGCGATTACACAGATAGTTGTTAATCTGCTGGACAACGCAATCAAATACGCACATGATGCTGAGGATAAGACTATTACAGTCCGAACCAGAAGCGACCGCCAATTCATCTTAATCGAGGTTGAGGACCATGGCCCCGGCGTCCCTCATCGGCAGCGCAAAAAGGTCTTTGAGCAGTTCTACCGTTCTGGGGCAGAAGATACGCGTGAAACCACCGGAACAGGCCTGGGCCTCGCCCTCGTGAAAAAATTCGCCCAGGCACACAACGGTTTTGTAGAAATCATCACCGCCAAGCCAACCGGCGCAATCTTTAGGGTGGCCTTAGCTGCCCAGACGTAGCTCCGGGAACCCCACGCACATTCGCCCAGTTAAATAATACCGCCTCGGCGGGCTGAGGTTCAAGCAACTATGGTTCCTCCTGGCTGGCCTGTTTGGCGGAGCCAAGCCATATAAACGAAATAAGGACCAAAAAGGCACCCGCCAAAAATAAAACGACTCGCCGGGTTGGTTCGCTGCATCGGACAAGCCAGGCAGGTATCACTGGCTCGGTGGGTTGTTGGCCCGAATCTTCTTCTAACGCTTTCTTGACAGCCTCCAACAGCTCCTCTGTTGCTTTTGGATAAATGGTGTTCGCATCGTTACGTTCCATGCCGAGTACAAGAGGGGCGATGCGCTCAAGAAGATTGGGGTCTTTTTCCAGATTTTGCAGCAGGGCATCGTAGTCGGTATTTAAGGACTTCAACCGATTTGATAATTCTTCCTTTGCTTTCAACCGTTGCCTGTCATGATAGTATTGAAGCACTTCACCACAGATGATCGAGCCGAACAGCGATGTTGCGCCGATACTAAAAAAAATGATAAACAAAAGCGTTCGCAGGATATTTTGCCTTCGCATAGCCCAAATTAAAAAAATTGCGGCAGGCGCAATTGTCTTCACTCCATTGAAAAACCTTGCACCTGCCGGCTTAAAGCTGATTTCTCATTTCTACTTAAACATAAAGCTGGCGTATCGTGCGGCGGGGCCAAGGTCTTCACTTATTCTAAGCAGTTGATTATATTTGCAGACCCTGTCTGTTCGGCTTAAGCTTCCGGTCTTTATCTGGCCGACACCCGTCGCAACAGCCAGGTCAGCGATTGTGGTATCTTCTGTTTCGCCGCTTCTGTGACTTATGACCGCCGTCCAGCCGGCCCGGCGAGCCATATTGATAGCTTCAAACGTCTCCGTCAATGTCCCTATCTGATTGAGTTTTATCAATATCGAATTGGCACAGTCGAGCTTGATGCCTTTAGACAAACGAGTGGTATTTGTTACGAATAAATCATCGCCGACTAATTGGATCTGACGCCCGAGTTTTTTGTTCAATTTTGTCCAGCCTGCCCAGTCATCTTCCGCCAGCCCGTCTTCGATTGAAACGATAGGATATTTATCCGCCCATTGGACCCAGTGTTTAATCAGCGCATCGCTGGATATCGTTTTCTTCGGAGCAGATTTGAAGAATCTGTAGGTTTTTGTCTTACTGTCGAACATTTCACTTGCAGCAGGGTCCAAAGCGATTGCTATGTCCTTTCCAGGCTTATAGCCGGCTTTCTTGATGGCGTCCATAATAACTTCCAGCGCCTCTTCGTTGCTCTTGAGCATAGGAGCAAAGCCGCCCTCGTCGCCAACCGCTGTGGCGTAGCCTTTCCTGGCCAGCACGGCCTTTAGCGTATGGAAGACTTCAGCCCCCATCTGCAATGCCTGCGGGAAGTCCCTGGCGCCTATCGGCATAATCATAAATTCCTGAAAGTCGACATTGTTGTCTGAGTGTTTTCCGCCGTTCAGAATATTCATCATTGGCACCGGCAGGATATTAGCGTTGCAGCCGCCTAAATAACGGTACAATGGCAGACCGGCTGAATCCGCTGCCGCCTTTGCAGCCGCCAACGAGACACCCAATATTGCGTTTGCGCCAAGCTTGCCTTTATTGGCCGTGCCATCCAGTTCAATCATCAACCGGTCAAGTTCCTCCTGCAGCATAGCGTCCATACCCAGAACTTCGGGGGCGATTACTTCATTTACATTCTTGACGGCTCGCCTAACGCCTTTACCCATATAGCGTTTTACCTTTGTGTCACGAAGCTCTATCGCTTCGTAGGCGCCCGTGCTGGCTCCGGACGGTACCGCTGCCCGGCCGAACGAGCCGTCATCAAGCAGTACCTCGACCTCAACAGTAGGATTACCGCGGGAATCAAGTATTTCCCTTGCTATCACATCAACTATCATTGTGAACATCTTATATCCTTTCCTTATTTCTGATTCGAAATTCATTATTCGATATTCGCCATTGTTGCCAAAGGTTACAGAGTTTCCCCAGTTCCGTCAACCCCGTTAGAGACTTTTTCCGTTGCCTGCACTTGTGTAACCGCAGGTACGAGTGGGTCTCTAACGGGGTCAAGACTTGATTGCAGAAGTTGCTGGGGCAATAGAGCTTGGTTACTGCGATGTAAAATATTGAGACCGGCTTGACCGGGCTGGCCCTTTTTGCCGAATTTTACAGAAATTTTACAAAAAACTCTGTAACTTTTCGGACTGTTCTGCGTCTATAAGTATAGGAATCCGCCAAAGTACCGGACATCATCACCCTCCTCCGAAAGGCCGATCCGTCCATGCCGGACTGGGTCGGCCTTTTTTTATTGATTGTCTACCGCTTAAAGACTATCATACTTGCTTATGAGGATTCCGCTGACGAAATATGGCTGGCCACAGGTAGTTATCTTTCCTGCGGCAGTACTTGCAGTAATGATTGTCTTTCCGCTGGCCACAATGGCGTTTTTACTACCTTGGGTTATTATTTCGGTAGAAGCGCTTTTGGCCATTGTTTTGATATGGGTTTTGGCCTTTTTCCGCGACCCTCACCGGGCCGTCCCGACGGATAGTAATCTGTTGCTGGCACCGGCTGACGGCAAAATCACCAACATCGAGATTGTCAACCTGAACCAGCCAAAAGAATTAAACGCAGAGAACGCTGAGAACGCAGAGAAAAAACTGAAATTAAAAAATCTCGGCGGGCTCTGCGAGCTCGGCGGTAAAAAAGACGAAAATGACTTTTGCGAGTTGCGGGTTCTGCGCATCGGAATATTTTTGAGTATTTTCAATGTCCATATTAACCGGGCTCCCTGCAATGTAAAAGTCGAGAAGATTACCTACAAGCAAGGCAAACACAAAAACGCCAAAAATCCACAGTCCGGGCGGGTCAATGAGTCCAATGACTTGGCCTTACTCAGAACCGACAGCCCCAAAGAGCGGCTGATTGTCCGGCAAATCAGCGGAGCGATCGCCCGCCGAATCGTCTGCCAGATAAGCCAGGGACAAAAATTAACTGGCGGTGAGAAATTCGGAATGATAAAATTCGGCTCCAGGACAGAACTGTATTGCGAGTTGCGGGTTGCGGGTTGCGAGTTGCGGGTTCTGGTCCAAATAGGCGATAAAGTCAAAGCTGGGCTGACACCTCTTATAAGATATGAAATACAGAAGACAGAGGACAGAAGACAGACTTCTGACTTCTGATTTCTGACTTCTGACTTCTAACTTCTGACCGAGGTATGAGAAATGACCAGATTAAAAACCGATACTACTCTGCGAAGTAGGGCTTCTCTACGAAGCACGAGAGCTGCCAAAGACAGCCTGCTGCTGCGGGTGCGAAAGCAAAGGTTAAAGTACATCACCATCCTGCCGTCGCTGATAACTATTCTCAACGGCGTATGCGGCTTCGCGGCCATTGTCTTTGCCGGCAAAGGGGCAAAGCTCGGCATCGGGCAGTTTTCTTACTTTGCGATGTCAGGCTACATGATACTGCTGGCTATGATTGCCGACATGCTCGATGGCCGACTGGCACGAATGCACCAGAGCACCTCCAGCTTCGGCGGCCAGCTCGACAGCCTCTGCGATATAATCAGCTTCGGTGTTGCGCCGGCATTTTTGATGCTGAAAGTCCTTGAATACAAACTGGCTGAGTTTGCCGGGCTTAATCCCGCCATAGAAACTTTCCTCCAACGTTTCATCTGGCTGGCAGCAGCAGGATATATAAGCTGTGCGGCCATTCGATTAGCCAGGTTCAATGTGGAAAATGAGGAGGACGAATCCGCCCACATGAGCTTTGTAGGCCTGCCAACGCCCGCCGCTGCGGGGGTAATAGTCAGCCTGGTAATACTCCATCAGGAAACACTTCCGAGCCTGAATGTAATTATTTATGCCCTGCCGTTTTTGGCCCTGGGCGTTGCGGTGCTGATGGTCAGCAGGATTCGATATCCGCACATCCTCAATCAGTACCTAAAGGGCAGGAAGCCATTTGCGTACCTTATGAGGGTGCTGCTGCTCCTGGCATTTGTTATCTTGAACATACAGTATGCGGCTTTAGTGCTGATTTTCTGTGGCTTTGCGGCGAGCAGTTTCGTGAAATGGTTTTACTACAAAGCAATCCGCAAGAGGAAACCCATTGTGCAATACGCCGCAAAATGGGAACCTGAAAAATAATCTCACCCCGCCAACGCAGCAGCCGGCGCAGAAGAATATTTAAGTTACCGGATGGCAGTTAGAAGATAGGAAAAGAAAAACTATACGCTGCACCCTATTGGCTGCATATCCTGCTGCTTGGCGCTGGATTGGTTTATCTGATAGTACCGCTCCACAACATTGCACAGCCGCTGCAGAACCTGGCGGCCCTCCGCGCTTGCTTCCAGACCGACAATCTGCAAACCAAGGCAGATACTTTTGCCGTCCGCCGTTGGCAAGATGCTTCTAATCTGAGCATCGAACATCAATGGCGTTTCATAAGGCATAGGTGTAAACCTGAGCCCAATAAACTGTCCTTTCTTGAAGTCCGGAGCCTCCGTCTCGCGACCTTTGGCAAATTGTGAACCCTCCGCTCGTTGCGCAGGGGACCCCAAACCCGATAAAGAACATGGGGGAACCCCGGCATCAACCACAATCTGTGCACCACCCGCGGAAATATCAACAAGCCTGCCCTGCCAATAATTGCGTATCTCGTCTTTCGTATCTCGTATCTCGTTTTTTGACCCACGATTCCGGCGGCGATGCCACAGCAGAACATTTACTTTCAGCGACCTCGGAACGTTAACACGGAAATAGCTTCTTCTCTGGACTATCTCAACCCGGTCCGGCACCGCAAGTACTATCGTTCCGCCCGTCGTTGAATCTGGTGACGGCTCAAGACCTACCACCGTTGTGTCAAAAACAAATTTGCCGTATCCATACTTGAGCGATATGCCGACCGGCTGATTAACCTGTATATTCACCGGATGTGGTTTTGGGGGTTCCATTTTGCGCTCTTTTCCCAAAATGGGGTCCTTTTCCCTGGCGCCGGCACTCACGTTCGGATTCCCATCTTGCGACGTATTCTGACCCCCTCGCCTTCCGGCAGGAGCGGGGGCAAAACCCGTATGTCGGCTTTGGGGCCCCACCTCAACGCTTAGTCTACTGGCTCCAAGATTAGTCAGCAGCACTTTCGCAACGTGCCATTTACCCTTCGACAAATAGGACATAATGGCAGGTATTCTTTTTTCTATCACAGCTTGCAGAATTTCTCTCGGTTCGGCTCCACGCAGCATCACTTCATTCATCTTAACCCCCCTACGGATATGCCTGAAAATTCCCGTTTTGTGTTCAATCGCGGCCTTTTTTAGAGGACCTTTATTTTGTCCGTCACCAATTGGGCCCCACCCGGTCTCAATTGGTGCCGGACCAAAATGGGAATCCTTCGAATCCCAGGCACCATTCGAGCATCCACTTCCTTCTTAAATATATATAAACAATCCGGCAGTAAACAAAATATATTTTACATTAAATTTGGGGGGGCCTTTCTCACAATTGCACTCTTCCCGGGCAAAAATCCAAGATTTAAGTGTAAAAAACCGAAAAACACAAGCTATAAAGTGCAAAACTCGCGAATGGGACCCCAAAGCCGACATACGGGTTTTGGGGAGGTCTCCCGCAATACGCCGGAGACCCCAAAACGCAAAAAAAGCGTTTGGGAGGGTTCCCATTTTGCAAAAAGTCGCAAAATGGGGCCCGAATCCCTTGATAAACGCCTGGAACCGTAATATGCTATTGCGCAAACAGGTTCCAGCCTGTAGCCGCGTCTTGCGACGCGAGTCGCTGCGGCTCGCCCGAATTTTTGGGAGCTTGCCCCGTTAGAAATTCCAACGGGGCAAATAAGAATATGATACAAAAAAGGAAGATTTCTAACGGGGCGAGATTATGCAGACAAGACAATTAGGTTATACCGATTTGAAACTAACGACCGTCGGGTTGGGTACCTGGGCAATGGGCGGACCCTGGCAATATGGCTGGGGACCACAGGATGATAACGATGCAATTGCTGCGATCTTCTGTGCACTGGAACAAGGCATCAACTGGATAGATACCGCTCCAATCTATGGTCTGGGCCATTCCGAGGAGCTCGTCGGCAAAGCCCTAAAGCAAACAAATGCCAAACCATTTATCGCAACCAAGTGTGGACTGCTATGGAACCAGCAGAACCAAAGGATACCTCGCCTCAAAAGGGAAAGCATTCGAAAGGAATGTCACGCAAGTCTAAAGAGGCTCGGCGTTGAGGTAATAGACCTCTACCAGATGCACTGGCCCGAGCCGGAGCAAGATATTGAACAAGGCTGGGAAGAAATGGCCAAACTGGCCCAGGAGACAAAGGTGCGATATATCGGCGTATCAAATTTTAATGCCGAGCAAATCAAACGCGTCCAGAAAATTCACCCCGTCGCCTCCCTTCAGCCGCCCTATAGTATGCTCCACCGTGAGGTCGAAGACGAACTGTTAGGTTATTGCGCGCAAAATAATATCGGAGTTGTTGCATACAGTCCTATGCAGAGGGGTTTGCTTACAAATAAATTCAGTCAGCAGCGCCTGGCAGTTCTGCCATTGGACAACCATCGAAGAAGAAACCCCGATTTCCAGGAACCGCAGTTCAGTGCCACGTTGGAACTCGTTGAGCACCTCTGCGACATTGCCGAACACAACGGCAGAACCGCAGCTCAGTTGGCTATCAGCTGGGTCCTTCGCAGAACCGAAGTCACCGCCGCCATCGTCGGAGCACGAAAGCCCGACCAGATTGCCGAAACAGCCGCCGCATCAGACTGGGTGCTTGCTCAAGAAGATATCGAAGAAATTGAGCGGTTATTAGCTAAACGGCACCAAAGAACCAATCTCAAATGAATTCTAAAGAGGGCTAAAGATGACAAATAATAAAGACCTGTACGTAAGTCCCCTCGTTGAAAGAAACGCCTCAAAAGAAATGGCTCAACTCTTCGGAGCAAAGAGAAAGTTTCGCACCTGGCGCAAACTCTGGCTGGCACTCGCAAAGGCACAAAAGAAACTCGGTCTGCATATAAAACAAAGCCAGATAAACCAGATGGCCAAACACCTTGACGATATCGATTTTAACAAGGCCGCCCGCTATGAAAAGAAATTCCGCCACGATGTTATGGCCCATATCCACACTTTTGCCGATGCCGCACCGAAAGCTGCACCGATAATCCATCTGGGTGCCACCAGCTGCTTCGTAGGCGATAACGCTGATTTGATAATTATGCGAGAAGCGCTGCAGATGACAACCGGCAAATTGGCAGCAGTGATAAATCTGCTAAGCAAGTTTGCAAAGAAGCACCGCTCACTGCCGACACTCGGCTTTACGCACTTCCAGCCGGCCCAGTTAACCACCGTCGGCAAAAGGGCAACGCTGTGGTGCTATGAGTTCGCAATGGACCTCCAGGAAATCGAATATCGACTTCAAACACTTCCCTTTAGAGGTGTCAAAGGCACCACCGGCACGCAGGCCTCTTTCCTAACACTTTTCGATGGCAGCCATAACAAGGTCAAACAACTCGACAAAGCTGTTGCCGCTGCATTCGGCTTCAAGAATATTTGTGCCGTTACCGGCCAGACGTATCAGCGAAAAATCGATACCCTTGTGCTAAACTGCCTTGCATCGATTGCACAGTCTGCCCACAAGCTGTGCAATGACCTGCGCCTGCTCGCAAATCTAAAAGAGATTGAAGAACCCTTTGAAAAATCGCAAATCGGTTCCTCGGCAATGGCTTATAAAAGAAACCCGATGCGCGCAGAAAGAGTCACAGCCCTTAGCAGATTAGTATTGTCCCTGTCTTCCAGCCCGCAGATGACCGCCTCCGAACAGTGGCTTGAGAGAACGCTCGATGATTCAGCCAACAGAAGGGTGGTTATTCCCGAAGCGTTTTTGGCCGTCGACGGCATTCTGCAAATCCTTATCAACACCCTCGATGGGCTTGTTGTCTATCCGAATGTGATAGCGGCGCACGTTACAGCAGAGCTGCCATTTATGGCCACCGAAAATATCCTGATGGCTGCCGTTAAGGCCGGCGGAAACAGGCAGGAATTGCACCAGATATTAAAACTGCATTCACACGCTGCTGCCGCCCAGGTCAAAAAATTCGGAAAACCTAACGACCTAATCGCCCGGCTCAAAGCCGATATCGCCTTCAGAAACATCAATTTCGAAAAAGTGTTAAACCCGAAAAGCTACGTCGGCCGAGCACCACAGCAGGTCGATGAATTCATCAAAGATATCGTAACGCCCATCCGCAGAAAATACCGAAAAGAACTTAACCGGAAAGTCGAACTTAATGTATAAACAGTCAATCGTGACTCGGGACTCGGGGCACGGACGGCGGAGCACAAACAATGACCAGAGAAGAACTTATAAAACGCATTAAAGAAACCGCATACCTCGAAGGTGACTTTATCCTTCGCAGTGGTAAGCGAAGCAAATATTATCTTGATAAATACCTGTTTGAGACCTGCCCCGACATTCTAAAAGCCCTCGGTGAAGAATTTGCCGGATATATTACTGACGATGTTACTTTGATAGCCGGTGCCGAGCTGGGCGGCGTGGCCCTGGCCGCAGCTACAGCTATGCAAACAGGCAAAAACTGGATAATCATCCGCAACAAGAAAAAAGGGTACGGCACCGACAAAATGCTTGAGGGCGTATTAAAGCCCGGCGACGTAGTCCTATTGGTTGAGGACATCGCCACCACCGGCGGACAAGTCCTCGAAGCAGCCAAAGTCATCACCGAAGCCGGCGCAACCGTCAAAAAAATCGTCTGCGTAATCGACCGCAAGCAGGGGGCCGAAGAAAATATCACCCAGGCCGGCTACAAATTCGAGAGCATCCTCACAAAAAACGACCTCGGAATAAAAGATACCGAGTAACCAGACAGCCTGCTCAGTATCTAATTCCTACAATCAGGTTCCCAAGGCCTCGGGTGTATCCTTCAATTCCTCTAACAGTTGTTCGATGGTGCTTTTAGCATCACCCAACAGAACGATGGTTTTGTTACTCTCGTATAGTGGATTTTCTACGCCTGAATAGCCGGGCTCCTTGTCGATGTTACATACTACCACTGTTTTGGCGCGGTGTGCCATAATAATTGGCATTCCAGAAATCGGCGTCCCCTTTTTCTCGATTGCGGCAGGATTCACCACATCGCACGCGCCGACAATAAAGACCAGGTCGGTTTTCTCGAATTGGGGGTTGATTTCGTCCATCTCGACCAGCTTGTCATATTCGACCCCAGCTTCGGCAAGCAGGACATTCATATGTCCAGGCATTCTTCCAGCCACCGGATGAATAGCAAACCTGACCTTCTTACCCATGTGCTCAAGCCGATTGGCAAGCTGCATTACCTTGAACTGCGCCTGTGAAATCGCCATGCCGTATCCAGGCACGATCACAACTTGCCTTGATTTTCTCGCCGCATTTACCGCCCGAGCAAAGAGGTTTTCAGCTTTCAGTTCTTCCATGGCGACCGGCACCTCGGTTAGGTTTGCCTCTCGCAGTTCATAATCAATACCCTTGTTAGGAGCACAAGACGGTTTTGGTTGGATGCCTATAAAAACATTTACGAGGTTTCTATTCATCGCTTTACACATAGCATGCGTAAGTATAGACCCCGATGCCGCCACGGTTGCGCCACAGCCAATAAGCAGGTTGTTTTGTATGGCAATCCCACAGAGAGCCCCGGCCAATCCGGATGTCGCATTCAGCAAGGAAATAAGCACCGGCATATCGGCACCACCTATGCGGATTGAGAAGACGGTGGCAAAAAGTGCCGCCAATGCTATCAAGCAGTAAATAGTAACCCTGTTAGCACTGCCAACAGCAATGATGTAAATCATAATAATCAACAGTACATTTCCAAGAAGCAGCCAAACGTGCTTTGGCAGGAACGTTGGCGTCAGTTTCAATTTGTCAGTAAGCTTTGCGCTTGCAATCATACTACCACTAAAAGTTGACACGCCGACAATCAAAGCAAGGATTCCGGCAGCCTTATGTAAAGTGGTTATCTGGGACGAACCCCTTGTCAACTCAATATAGGATACCACAAACGCTGCGAATCCACCGGCACCGTTCTGAAATGCGATCATCGCCGGAATATGTATCATATTTACGCGCATAGCCGCTATTGCCCCGATGACTAAGCCGACAACAAGTGAAAAAGTAACTACGCCCAAATCAAGAATTTTATTTCTATACAATACCAGCACCAAGGCGCAAACCAGAGTCAACGCAGCAATAAAGTTGCCTATGCCGGCACCTTTGGGCGTTCTGAAACAGCGTATTGCCACTATGATTAGGACGATAACGGCAAAATCTATCAGCATATACAACGAATTGTCCATAGCCCTGACAAAGTTACAAAGCATCCTTTTTCTTTTGGAACATTTTCAGCATACGGGCAGTTACAATGAATCCCCCAAAAAGGTTAAAAACAGCCATCAGTACCGCCAGCGAGCCAAGCACCTTGCCGGGGACAGCCATCTTGGTGGCAAACAAAAGGATTGCTCCCAGCAAAGTTACACCTGAAATTGCATTTGTCATTGACATCAACGGCGTATGCAGCAGTGGAGGAACCCGTCTTATCAGGAAGTAGCCAATGGAAAAAACGAATACGAACACCAACAGCATTAGTATTAGGCCGGACATTTTACATCTTCTCCTTCCAACACTCTCCTGCCAGTCATAGTTTACCCATCTCCTTAAGAGCGCCTTCGTAAACAATCTTTCCTCGGTGGGTAACCAGAGAATGCCTGACTATCTCATCGTCCAAATCGAGTGGGCCGGGCCCATTTTTGAACAAGTTCTCCACATAGTAGAACAAGTTATTGGCATAAAGCCAGCTTGAATGAACTGCCAAGCTGCTGGGAATATTATACACTCCACATATACTAACTCCGTACTTTTCGATGATGATGCCGCTCTCGGTTACGTCGCAGTTACCGCCTTGGTCAATAGACACATCAACAATTACAGAACCCGGCTTCATTTGGGTAACCATTTGTTCTGTAACAAGCACAGGAGCAATTTCCCCGGGAATTAATGCAGACAAGATAACTGCGTCTGCTTCTTCTACAAGCGGTTTCAGTTTTTCTCTTTCTTTTTGCAGCCAGTCGGCCGGCAATGCTTTGGCATAACCTTCCTCGCCAATCGCCAAATCGGTAGGGACATCGAAACCGGCCACTTTGACACCAAGGCTCGTTGCCGCTCTTCGTGCATCTTCACGAATGTCCACTGCCTTTACCGCTGCACCAAGTCTCTTGGCGGTAGCGATTGCCTGCAAACCAACAACGCCGGTTCCAACGATTAAAAAGTTTGCCGGTCTGATGGTACCAATAGCGGTACCAATCATAGGAACGATTTTACGCAATCGACCAGCAGCGATAAGAACAGATTTGTACCCGCTAACCGTACTCATAGACGTTAGGGCATCCATTTTCTGCGCCCGCGATATACGCGGTATGCCGTCCATTGTAAACGACGTGATGTTCTTGTCCCGCAGCATTCTTACCATTTCGTGATTGCTCGGTGCGGCAGGGTGAAGAAATGCTATTAATGTGCCACCATCACGCATCATTTCAACTTCATGTTTGCCGGTCTTTTCATTAAAATAGGGCTGTTTCACTTTCAGGATAACTTCCGATTCAGCAAACAGCTCGTCAGTATCCGAGATAATATGTGCGCCGGCTTTTTTGTAATCCTCATCGTAGCAGTGAATCTCATCCCCGGCAGACGATTCTATTGCAACTTCAAAACCCATCCTGATATATCTTTCCACCGTTTCAGGTATTGCAGCGACCCTTTTTTCTTCCGGCAAAG
Source organism: Phycisphaerae bacterium (assembly GCA_030630315.1). GTDB lineage: Bacteria > Planctomycetota > Phycisphaerae > Sedimentisphaerales > Anaerobacaceae > JAUVYQ01. The sequence goes on from DAOVNI010000001.1 coordinate 21,600, forward strand.
TCTCCTTAGGAATTCCAATTAACATGGTTCACCTTCATAAAATCCAGGACTTTAACGGTACCGATAACTACTACCAAGTTATATTCTCGATATCAGCGATAATCTTTTTCGCAACTATAGTCTTACCGGCTTTGCGCAATCTAAGCCACTTCCCGCCACCGGTTTTTATTTCAACGGCGGCTTTGTCTGAACCTATTGCGGCGGGG
>DAOVNI010000298.1 GCA_030630315.1 Phycisphaerae bacterium
AAAATAATTACAAATACTTTCCGGAAGGCGCAACGTTTTGCTGTGTAGTTGACCCCGGTGTTGGTACGGAAAGAAAAGCAGCAGGAGTGAAAACAGAAAAATACTATTTTGTCGGGCCTGATAACGGCCTGCTCTGGGAAACACTTGCCGAGCAGAAAATAATCGATATAAGGGAGATTGCCATTCCCGGAGATGCGAGCCGAACGTTTCACGGCAGAGATGTTTTTGCAAAAGCGGCTGCGAATATCGATTCAGGTAATTTTGGGACCATAGGTGAAAAAATAAGTGAAATAGAGAAGCTGGAACTTTATCAAAAGGACAGAGAAGGAATAGTCGTTAGAATCGATAGATTCGGAAATGTCGTAACTAATCTGGCGAAGCAAAAGAAGGACAAGTATTCTGTGGAAATAGCCGAAAAGAAATATACGATGAGATACTATCCGAATTATTACACAGCAAAAGAGGACGAATTATTCCTGATAGTAGGCTCAAACAATACATTAGAGATTAGCTTAAAAAATGGAAATGCCAACGATAAATTGAATGTAAAAACAGGAGAAAAAGTAAAAATATCATAAGAATTTCGAGGCAAGGAGCGGGTGTTTTCAATTGATTATTGACCGTTGACCGGTGATAATTGATGGTGAGTGGTTGTTAGTGAAACCGGCAGGCGCATCGTTACGGGGACAATTTAAGGAGAAACAATAATGAGTTTGGTGTTATTTATCACAAATCTGGCGTTATTTATCGCGGTGCTCGTCATATCGTTTGTTGTTGTAAGAATAGGTGCGATTGTGTTCCAAATGACGGGTCTTGAGTGGTCGTTGGCAAAGTTTCAGGCGCTGTCGTGTTTTACGGCAACGGGATTTACAACAAAAGAAGCTGAATTGATTACGAACAATCCGCAGAGACGGCGTATTGCTTCGGTTCTTATGGTTTTGGGTCATGCAGGCCTTGTTACTATGATTGCGACCTTTGCCAACTCGCTGAACCCCCGGACTATAGCAGGTGAAATAGAAATTCCTTTTCTGAAATCCATTCCGGTTGGCGCGCTGCCGTGGATAAATTTGACAGTTATTGTGGCTGCTATATACATTACTTATAAGGTTTTTACCAATACGAAATTCGCTCGAAGACTAACAAATGTTTTAAGGGCACGCATTATAAAGAGAGAGCTTATTAAACCTGTTTCCTTTGAAGAACTCGTAGTGGCAACGGGCGGCTATGGGGTTTCTAAAATTAAAATCCGTGAAGGCCACCCGGTGCTGGATAAAGCACTTTCCGAATCCGAGCTAAGAAGGGACGATATTACAGTTCTGGCTATAGTTCGGGCCGATAGAACCATACCCAACCCCCTTGCAGATACCAAAATTCTTTCGGGCGACGAGCTTATATGCTTTGGGAAGTTAGGAAGCATCAGAAAGAAATTTGCCTGATTTCTGAACAATAAATCAGTAGAACACTCCAAAAAGAAAGATGTTCCAAAACGCCGGCAATGACGTATTCGTATTGCGTTGAGCGTGATGCGTATGTAGAGGGGTATCAGGGAGGTTGACATCGGGAACGGCAGGGCGTATGATTTGCAGCAAAGTGGTTTTATTTTTGGAGCGGATAAAATGGCCGAAACAAAAAGAAGCTGGGAAAAGCGGCTTGCGGGTGAGCCGGATGAGCTGACGGTTGATTTTGTAGAATCGCTGTCTGTAGACAGACGACTTTATAAATATGACATTGTCGGCTCAATCGCTCATTCGCAGATGTTAGCTGAACAAAAGCTGATTACCAAAGACGAATTGAAAGCGATTAAAGATGGGCTTATCGAAATATCCCGGGAAATCGAAAAGGGGCGGTTCGAATTCGCCAAGGAGTATGAGGATATTCATATGGCTATCGAGGCGGCACTGGTGGCGAAAATCGGCGAGGCGGGTAAGAAACTTCATACCGGCAGAAGCCGCAACGACCAGGTTGCCACAGATATTCGGCTGTGGATGCGAGATGAGATAGAAATTCTGCAGGCGAAGCTAAACGGTCTTCAAAAGGCCCTTGTTAAATCGGCGGGCAAATATACTGAAGATGTGATGCCGGGCTATACTCATCTTCAGCGTGCTCAGCCGATAGTTATTGCTTCTTATTTGTTAAGTTTTGTAGAGCAGCTCGAGCGTGACATTATTCGGCTGAAAAACTGTAGTGAGCTGCTCAATATTTCGCCGTTGGGTTGTGGTGCTGTGGCCGGCTCGACGCTGCCGTTAGAGAGAAAGAGTACGGCAAAGCGATTGGGTTTTGCGGACATCAGCTATAATAGTATTGATGCTGTGAGTGACAGGGACTTTTGTGCGGAATTTATTTTCGATTGCGCACTTATTGCGACGCATCTGTCCCGATTAGCTGAGGATTGGATAATTTATTCGTCGGATGAATTCGGGTTTGTGCGGATTGATGACAGCTATTGCACATCGTCGAGTATGATGCCGCAGAAGCGCAATCCGGATGTGCTCGAACTGATTCGCGGCAAGACGGCTTCTGTTT
>DAOVNI010000213.1 GCA_030630315.1 Phycisphaerae bacterium
CTGAAAAAGCTTCTGCAGGTAAACAGCGGCGACGTAATAAATATCAACATACCACAATTATCGAAAGGCGAGCCGAAAGGCGTAAGGGTCGTGCCGCAATCGAGTAAGGGCTTTGACGAATATTATATCCGCCAGAAAAACGAACAGGGTCAAACCGTATTTCAGTTAGCCGGCGAGCCCCACCACACCGATGAGACCCCCACCGATACAACGTCGCTGGTGGAAGGTTTCATAACTATAACGGCGCTGGCTCCTGATATGACTAATCACGAGAAAACACGCCGATTACAGCAAATAAAATGGTAAGCGCTTTGTTCAAAGAACGTTGGCCCTGAACACAGGAGGTATAAATGAAGAAAATCTTAGTCACCGGTGCAGTGGGACAAATTGGCTCGGAATTGACTCTCGCCTTACGCCAAAAATATGGAAACGACAATGTTATAGCAACAGGCCACAAAACAAAACCATCTGAAAAGCTGCTTAATTCGGGGCCATTCGAACTTATCAATTGTACCGATATCAATACAATCGAGGCAGTTGTAAAGAAACACAACATCGATACCGTTTATCACCTCGCGGCATTGCTTTCAGCAGTAGCAGAGGCCAACCCACAGCTCGCATGGGATGTGAATATGAACGGCCTCTATAATACACTGGAAGTAGCCCGCGAATATAAATGTGCACTTTTTACACCAAGTTCCATAGGTGCATTCGGGCCTTCAACACCCTTAGATAACACCCCGCAGGACACCACTCAGCGGCCCAATACAATATATGGCGTAACAAAGGTCGCAGGGGAATTACTCTGCGATTACTACTACAAAAGATTCGGCGTCGATACACGGGGAGTCCGTTATCCTGGAATCATCTCCTACGAGACTTTACCGGGCGGCGGAACTACAGATTATGCCGTGGAAATTTATTACGAAGCTATCAAACATAAAAAATATACCTGCTTCCTGAAAGAAGGAACTTACCTGGATATGATGTATATGCCGGACGCAATAAAAGCCGCAATTGACCTTATGGAAGCAGAACCGGGCAAATTAAAGCACAGAAACGCTTTCAATGTTACAGCAATGAGCTTTGCGCCGGAACATATCGCCTCAGAAATCAAAAAAACAATTCCGGAATTTACTATAGATTACAAAGTTGACCCGGTGCGGCAGGCAATAGCCGAGACCTGGCCCAACAATATGGACGACAGCGTCGCTCGCCAAGAATGGGGCTGGAAACCAAAATATAACCTCGCATCTATGACAAAAGATATGCTCGAAAAACTCTCACAAAAACTTAAAAAAGATTAATATATAACTTACAGGAGAGACAAATGTCAGCCAAAAAATTAAATAATGTGTTCACACAAGCATTGGATGAACTTCGAAAAAAGGGAACAGCCAAGGGCAAAGAAATGGTGATAACCGGCGTAAAACCCGCCGAAGGTGCAAACGGCCCAAGATACTTTATCGAAGGTAGGGAAAACAAGGAATTCCTTAAAATGAACGCCAATGCTTATCTCGGCCTCTCTTTCAGGCGGGACGTAATACAGGCAGAAGAGGATGCTGTAAAAAAATTCGGCGCCGGACCGGGCGCCGTCCGATTTATCAACGGAACATATAAACCGCATATTGAATTAGAGGAAAAACTGGCAAAGTTCCACAACAAGGAAGCGGCAATGATATTCAGTTCCGCTTATTCGGCAATGATGGGTATCTTCGCACCACTAATATCAAAGGAAAGCATAGCAATAAGTGATGAATTGAACCACAATTGTATAATCAATGCTCTTAGACTCTCCAGGCCGAAGGTAAAGGAAATTTACAAACATCTGGATATGAAGGACCTTGAAGAAAAAATAAGAAACAATATCGGCCAGGGCAAAAGGGTCGTAATTGTTACCGACGGAATCTTCAGTATGAGAGGTGATTATGCACCTCTGGATAAAATATCAGAGCTTGCTAAAAAATATGACGCAGAATTCGAGGAAGGTATTACCTTGATTGTTGATGACTCTCACGGCGTCGGGGCCTTTGGTAAAACCGGCAGAGGAACGGAAGAATACACAAATGCTGACGGCGTAGATGTCCTTATCGGCACCTTAGGAAAAGCGTTAGGAGTAAACGGCGGATATGTGGCCTCAACTGCTACCATAATAAAATACCTGCGCGAAACGGCGCCAACCTATATCTACTCTAATCCAATTACGCCTTCAGAAGCAAGTGCAGCAGTAAAAGCGCTGGAAATTCTCGATAGCAAAAAGGGGCTTGAGCTGCTTGAATGGCTACACAAGTTGACAAAACGCTTTGAAAAAGGACTGGTTGACCTGGGCTATGAAATCATAGAAAGTGACCATCCTGTCGTGCCTCTAATGGTCAGGGATACAAATAAGACAACCGAGCTTGTAAAGTATCTAACGGACAAAGGCATACTTGCTACCGGCTTAAATTTCCCTGTTGTCCCAAAAGGCGATGAAGAAATCAGATTCCAGATATCTGCTGCTCACACAGAAAGCGATATTGACTATGTGCTCAACGTACTAAAGGAATACAAACAGACACATTGAATGTGTAGCCGGCCTGTCGCTGGCAAGGCGAAAGAGGCACTCATGAATACCGTGACGTGATGGGACGCATCGATATTATCACCGGCACACTCGGCAAAGCCCTCGGCGGCGCCAGCGGCGGCTACACCAGCGGAAGAAAAGAAATTATTGAGATTCTGCGCCAGCGCTCACGCCCTTATCTTTTCTCCAACACCCTGGCACCGGCTATCGTCGCCACATCCCTGAAAGTGCTCGACATCCTCTCCGCTTCCACTGATTTGCGGGACAAGCTCCAGGAAAACACCCGCTATTTTAGAGAACAAATAGCCAAACTCGGATTAGACGTTATCCCCGGCGAACATCCAATCGTGCCGATTATGCTCGGAGATGCGGCCCTCGCTCAAAAAATGGCGCAAAAGCTTTTGGAAAGGGGCGTTTATGTAATAGGATTTTCCTATCCCGTGGTTCCCAGAGGGGCTGCACGAATTCGCACCCAGATATCGGCGGCACACAACAAAGAAGATTTGGATTTTGCCATCGAGAAAATTGCAGAGGTCAAACAGGAGCTGGGCATCTGACCGGCTAAAATGCTCGATTTGGCCCTTGTATCACCATTATCTTACCAAAAAAGGTTTTGACATACTCGGTTCAACCTAATATAATGATATAAAGCAGCGGGAAGAACGCAAAATTAACGGAACACAAGGCCGGTTTTGCGCATCCTATAGGTAGCGAAGCATCGGTGAAGAAAGGAGTATCGTTCAGGATGTTCTTGTTTTCTGTCGGAATTCTTTGAGGTATTTTTACCGGAAAGGAAGGATAGCAATGAAAACGAAAGCTTTTACACTGGTTGAGTTGCTGGTAGTAATTGCAATCATCGCAATCCTGATGGCTATTCTAATGCCGGCACTAAATCGCGTAAAGAAACAAGCAGAGATAATTATTTGTAAGAATAACCTGCGTCAGTACGGCCTGGCCGGGAGAATGTACTTAGATGCTTATGATGACAACTTTCCTTATACATTTACCTGGCTCTTTCAAGATGGCGGTCGAGGGTGCCGGTGGCACGATGCCCAATATAAGGATAAGCAGGACGGTGTGCTTTGGCCCTATCTTAGGAATGAAGATATCCACTTGTGTCCCACGTTCAAACGAGCGGCCAAACGCAAAGGCTGTCAGCGATGTGATGGTTCGAGTATCCCCATAGAGCCTCAATATAGTTACAGCATGAATGCCTACCTGGGCGGCGATGGAC